>JAISQQ010000005.1 GCA_031274075.1 Accumulibacter sp. | reverse complement strand
CCGCGCGTGCCGCACGGGATCGTCCAGGCGATTCTCCAGCCTGTGCAGCAGATCCTCCATCTCGCGCAGGAGAAGGAGTTCCCGAAGCTTTTGCAGATCGGGATCGCCGTGGCGAACGGCCGAACCGGAATTCGCGCCCGTTTCAACGCCCGTTTCCGCGCCCGCCCGCTCCTGGGGAGCCTGCGGCGGCAGCGCCGCCGGGACTTCCAAGGGGTCGTTCAAGGACGCGGGGGGTTTGTCAGCCATCCTGGTCTGCCAAGCCGCTCAACCGCTGACGGGCGCGCTGGGCGTTTCTCCCCCTGAACCGTTCTGGGCGGCTTCCCGGCGGCGTGGCAGGCCGCGCTTGCGCGGGGGCGTTTCTTCCTCTGACGGATCGTCCTGGGCGGCTTCCTGGTTTTCCACCGTCACCCGGCTGGGCGTTACGTCCAGCAGCCATTGACCGCTCAGTTTGACCGCCATTTCGGTGAGCATGGTCGAGAACGAAGAACGATAGACCATGTCCCGGCGTATCTCCGACGAAGTCTTGGACAGCGTGTCCAGGGCGTCCTGGTATTTCTCGTCCACCTTGGCGGAAAGCGCGCCGCTCTCCGCCTGCATGAGCTGGCGAAGCTCGCGCTCGGTGTTGTCCAGCGTGCCGGACAGCTTGGCCAGCTTGCGCTCGAAAGCCTCGTTGGCGGCGGCCATGTCCTTGGCCAGCAGCGCCACCGCCTCGACGCGCTCGCGCTGTTCGGCCTTCAGGCTCTCGCTGCGCTCGCGCTGCTCGGCCTTGATGATTTCCGCGCGTTCCTCCTGCTCGTCCTTGAGGCGATGCAGCAGCGAGGCGATTTCGCTCTTCATGAAATTTTCCATGGAATCGAGGCGGGTCTTCAGGGTATTGCGGGAGTCGGCGATTTCGCGCTGGAAACGTTCTTCCTGGCGCTGGAAGCGCGTCTGCATATCCTTCAGTTGCGCCCCGAACAGAAGCTCGCGTACCTGCTCCATGGAAGCGGATTCAACACCGTTGGAATCATTGGCTTGTTCGTTCATGATGTTTCCTGTGGCTGTCAAGATTACTTTTTTACTTTCGCGGGAAACCGGTTCCCTGCCCGAAAGCGGGGGATTTCCAGGATAAAAAAACGGCGTCGGGCCAGTTCCTGGCGGTCGCGGGCGCTTGGCTCCATCGGGCGGGCCAAGCGCGCCGCCGCGATACAGGCCGTAACGCGGCGTTTCCCGCCAAGGCGTTAAGTATATCAAGCCAATGATTCGCGGTAGCGATCCGCGATAGTGATTTTTGCGCCCGGCGTCCAGGTTCCCGGCGTCCAGGCTCCCGGCCGCCGAAACCGCGCCTCGGGTCCGCCCCGGCCAAGACCTAACCCCAGACCGCAGACCCGGCAAAACGGAACCTCAGGACGCGGATTCCTTCATCACGCGCTCGTATATCCGCAGATCCTCCGGCGAAAAGCAGCAGAAAATGACTTCCCGAATACCCGCGATCGTCTCCAGCGAACGCCGCACCGTGGCTACCGCCACCTGGGCGGCGGCCTCGACCGGATAACCGTAGACGCCCGTGCTGACGCCCGGAAACGCCAGCGTGGCGACGCCGTTCGCGGCGGCCAGCTCGAGCGAGCAGCGATAGCAGGAGGCCAGCAGTTCCGGCTCCCCGTTCGCGCCCCCGCGCCACACCGGCCCCACGGTGTGAATGACGTAACGGGCGGGCAAGCGATAGCCCTGCGTGAGTTTGGCCTGGCCCGTCGCGCAGCCGCCCAGCCGCCGGCACTCGCGCAACAGCTCCGGCCCGGCGGCGCGATGAATCGCGCCATCGACGCCGCCGCCGCCCAGGAGCGAAGAATTGGCGGCATTGACGATGGCCTCGACCGGCAGCGAAGTAATGTCGGCCTGCAGCGCGCGGAGGAGTGTTTTCATGGGCGAATGGCGTCGGGCGAGAGCTTGGTCGTCATCATATCAGGCGCCACCGCCGTCCAAGCCTTTTGTGGAAGCGAAAGAATCATTGGCGCCCGTCTGGCTACACATTCACACCCAACCCTCCCGCCTGGCCCGCTCAAGCTCCCTGGCCTTTCGCTGCCGGGCACGGTGTTGCTCGATATCTTGCGCAACCAGCGCGCGGTAGTCGGGATGCGTCGCAAAATACGGACCCAGCCAACCGTCTTCATGAGTAAAAGCCATGGTCCACGCCAGGTTGAGGGGAAACACGCAGAAGTCCGTGAAATTACAACGGATGGGCAAGGCGTCGGCAATGAGCCATGCCGAGCGGCGGTCATTGGAGAGCGCCACGACCTCGGTCACGGCTTGCCGCAGATAGCGATCGTGCGCCTCGCTTTTACAGACGCTGGGATAGCTGCCGGAGCTGAAGGTGTGCCAGAGGTAGGCTTTGATGTTTGCGCCGAGCGCGTCCCGGGCGTAGACGCCGATCCAGCGCTCCGCCAACTGAAGAGATTCATCCTCGGTGAAGCGCCGGACGATCCTGCCGGGCTCGACCTCGAGTTCATGGGAACGGCGACCATTCATGTGGATACCCGGTATCTGAAATAAAGTAGCTCAACGCGCCTCGCGCCTGTTGAACAGCTAGACTACACCCAGCGCGGCGACGAGTGGCGCCCGATATTCTGGATCCTTCTCGTTCCAGTAAACGAAACCACCGGGGAAGTCTACGTTGAAAAAGCTCTCGTAATAATCGTCCTCTGAGAATGCCTCAGTGTCTCTACCGAATAGCTTGATTCTCACACTATATGAAAGCCTCACTCCGAGCCGCCTCTGGGAGCGCGGGGCACCCGCCCCGCTTTTGACTAGCGCCATGAAACCGCCACCGCTGTTGCGGGGCTGGTGCCCCGCGCTCCCAGAGAAGATCGCAAACAGGTTCCAAGGCCGAGCTTGCGCCGCGCCGCGAAACGGCGTCGGCCCGAATGAATTGTCATTTGTCGACCACGCGAACGCGCGCTGAGTGCCAAAGCAGCCCCGCGGCGGCCAAACCCGGAAACAGGATAGCAGACTCGATGACCCAGTAATAGAGGAACAGTAGCGGGGAGCCTTCACAGGTAAAGCAGTCCATGCCCCCATACTTGAGCACGAAGCCGACGCGAAACAGGAACACCGCGGCAAGAGGAAGCAAGGCCAGCACCGTGAGCGCAAGCGCCGAAAACATGATTTTGCGTTTGCGAGTAATTGCGGCCAAGGACAGACCGAGCCATCCCGCAAGGTAGAGCGCGAGAAACAGATTGCCAGGCGTGAGTTGCCAGCGAACGAAGGAAATGACCCCGCCCACGGCAAGAGCGACGAAAACGGCGTGAACACACGGACCCGCGCCCGCGGCAAGCGCCGAGGTTCGCAAGGAAAAACGCTTGAAACGCAAGGACGTTTTCATCGACGCTCGACGCCTGAATCAAGCCAGCCGCCAAGCGGCGTTGGCTTGAGCGGGAAGCGAGCGGCCTGCGCGGCTTCCCGCGCGGGTCCGGTGGAAGAATGGCTTGGACGGCTCATGTGTGGGACAGGATTTTGGGGAAACATTCGCAAGCTTCCGAAGGCAGAGCCTTCGCAAAAACCTTGAAGTAATGTAGCGTTTCGCGCCGGCGATTACAACGGGCGGACGGCGTCTACTCTACAAAACCGCCCCTTGAACCGCAGGCGGTTCGCACGGACAATGGCGGTCATCGAAATCTTCAGGCAAAACACGATGACCGGAGGAGCATGGAGCTGCCCGCACGAACTGAACGGCCATTGCGGCAAAGTCAAAAATCTGCCCTGCGATCCGGGCATGAAAGGCTGCGAGCTGTACGGGCGCTACGTATTTTTCGATTCCAGAGGACAGAAGACAGAGGACGGAGGACAGTCAGTTACCGGGTGCGCAGCGCCCGCAAATATTTCTGTCCTCCGAAAATGAAAGCGATGATCCTTGCC
>JAISQQ010000112.1 GCA_031274075.1 Accumulibacter sp. | reverse complement strand
CGGCGCGCTCGGAGAGCGCGCCCTACCCTGGATGATCCATCGGCTTCTCAAACGTCTTTCTGATTTCTAAAACAGCTTCTCAGGCGTCAGGTGTCGGGTGTCAGTAACTTGCGGCGCTTCGCGCCGGTAAACCCTGCTACCTGCTCCTGATCCCTGACACCTGCCCCGCTCATTGACACGTTGTTTCGAGAATATCTCGCACTTTCGCTATTTCCTGTTCGCGTCGCGCGTCGTCCATGAAATAGCGTTCGCCCTTGTCGTTGCGCAAGGCGATCCGCTCGCCGGATTCGAGCGTCTGCAACTGCTGGCGGGCGACCTGGCAGTTCTCGTTTCGCTTGGCGGCGGCGGCGGCTTCCTTTTCCGCCTTCTCGGCCTGCTCTTGCGATTCGAGCTGCCGCTTGCGGAATTCCAGGTCACGGTCGGTCAGGGACGGCTGCGGGGAGCCGGTCTGCGCCGGGGAGGGCGCATCGATCTTCTTTTGCAGCGGAATGCCCGCCGCGGGCGGTTTGTCGGAAATCACCGTTTTTCCGCTCGGGTCTTTCCACTGGTAGATTTGCGCGCTGGCCGGCAGCGCGACGCACAGCGCGGCGAGGAGCAGGGGGAGGTGAAGGCTTCGTTTCGATGGCATGGTTCGTCCTGGCAAATAGAGCATGCTGTATAATACGTTTTTGTGACATCGGATTAAAGATCATGCGTGTAATCCAGAAGGCCTTGACCTTTGACGACGTTCTTCTCGTTCCCGCCCATTCCGCCGTTCTTCCCCGCGATGTCCGCCTGCAGGCTCTGCTGACGCGCAACATTTCCCTCAATGTGCCCCTGGTTTCGGCGGCCATGGATACGGTGACCGAGGGCCGCCTGGCGATCGCCATGGCCCAGGAAGGCGGCATCGGCATCGTACACAAGAATCTTTCTCCCAGGGCGCAGGCGGCCGAGGTGGCCAAGGTCAAGCGTTTCGAGTCGGGTATCCTCAAGGATCCGATAACCGTTCCGCCGGACAGTTCGGTGCGCGAGGTCGTCGAGCTGGCGCGCCAGCACAGGATTTCGGGTTTTCCGGTGGTCGAGGGCGCGCGCGTGGTCGGCATCGTGACCAACCGCGACCTGCGCTTCGAGACCAATCTCGACCAGCCCGTGCGCAACATCATGACCCCGAAGGAACGGCTGGTCACGGTCATGGAAGGCGCCACCGTCGACCAGGGCAAGGCGCTGATCCACAAGCACCGCCTCGAGCGGGTGCTGGTGGTCAACGAGGCTTTCGAGCTGCGCGGGCTGATCACCGTGAAGGACATCATCAAGACGACCGAGCATCCGAACGCCTGCAAGGATGCGCATGGACGCCTGCGCGTCGGCGCCGCCATCGGCGTGGGCGCGGGGACGGAGGAGCGCGCGGAACTGCTGGCCGAGGCCGGCGTCGACGTGATCGTGGTCGACACCGCGCACGGGCATTCCCAGATGGTTCTGGATCGCGTCTCCTGGGTCAAGAAGAATTTTCCCTCGGTGGACGTGATCGGCGGGAACATCGCCACCGGCGAGGCGGCCAGGGCGTTGGCCGATCACGGCGTGGACGCCGTCAAGGTGGGCATTGGCCCCGGGTCGATCTGCACCACCCGGGTCGTCGCCGGCGTGGGCATGCCGCAGATCACGGCGATCCAGATGGTGTCCGACGCGCTCCGGGATACGGACATTCCGCTGATCGCCGACGGCGGCGTCCGCTATTCGGGCGACATTTGCAAGGCGATCGCCGCCGGCGGGCATTGCGTCATGCTCGGCGGGCTGTTCGCCGGCACCGAGGAAGCGCCGGGCGAGGTGGAGCTGTTCCAGGGGCGTTCCTACAAATCCTACCGCGGCATGGGCTCCCTCGGCGCGATGGCCGACGGCTCGGCCGACCGCTATTTCCAGGACAGCTCCGCCAATATCGAGAAGCTGGTCCCGGAAGGGATCGAGGGCCGCGTGCCGTACAAAGGCCCGGTGCTCGCCGTGATCCACCAACTGATCGGCGGCCTGCGTTCCTCGATGGGTTATCTCGGCTGCACGACGATCGCTGAGATGCACGCGCGGGCGGCGTTCGTCGAGATCACCTCCTCGGGCGTCCGCGAGTCGCACGTGCATGACGTCCAGATCACCAAGGAAGCGCCGAACTACCACGTGGACTAGTCGTTTTTTCAACCCGAAGGGCGGCTCGGATGGCCGCCCTTGTTCATTCAGGGCGCAAGAATGGCACAGCGGAAAATCCTCATCCTCGACTTCGGTTCCCAGGTCACGCAACTGATCGCCCGCCGGGTGCGCGAGCAGCAGGTTTATTGCGAACTGCATCCCTATGACGTGAGCGAGGATTTCATCCGCCGCTTCGAGCCAGCGGGCATCATCCTCTCGGGCGGACCGAATTCGGTGTACGAGGCGGAAGAATGGCGGGCGCCGCAACTCGTGTTCGAACTCGGCGTGCCGCTTCTCGGCATCTGCTACGGCATGCAGACCATGGCGCAGCAACTGGGCGGCAAGGTCGAAAGCTCCGGCAAGCGCGAGTTCGGCTACGCCGAGATCGAGGCGCGCGGGCCTTCGGCGCTGTTCGCGGGAATCTTCGACCGCGTCGACGGCGGATCGCGCTACCTCGACGTCTGGATGAGCCACGGCGACAAGGTGACCGAACTGCCGGCGGGGTTCAAGGCGATCGCCGGCAACGATTCCTGTCCGATCGCCGCCATGGCCGACGAAAAACGCGGATTCTACGCGGTGCAGTTTCATCCGGAAGTGACGCATACCTTGCAGGGCAAGGAGATTTTCGCCCGCTTCGTGCATGAAATCTGCGCCTGCGGGCGCGACTGGAACATGCCCGACTACGCCGGCGAAGCCATCGAAAAAGTGCGCGCGCAGGTCGGCGACGAGGAAGTGATCCTCGGCCTGTCCGGCGGCGTCGACTCCTCGGTGGTCGCCGCCCTGCTGCATCGCGCCATCGGCGGCCAGCTGGGCTGCGTTTTCGTCGACAACGGCCTTTTGCGCCTCGACGAAGCCGAACAGGTGATGCAGACCTTCGCGCGCAACCTGGGCGTGAAAGTGATCCACGTCGATGCCGCGCGGCAATTCCTGGGGCGTCTCGCCGGCGTGACCGACCCGGAGCAAAAGCGCAAGATCATCGGCCGCGAATTCATCGAAGTATTCCAGGAAGAAGCCCGGAAGCTGCCCAAGGCCAAATGGCTGGCGCAGGGCACCATCTACCCCGACGTGATCGAATCCGCCGGCTCGAAGACCCGGAAAGCGCACACCATCAAGAGCCATCACAACGTCGGCGGCCTGCCGGAGACGCTCGATCTCAAGCTGCTCGAACCGCTGCGCGAACTGTTCAAGGACGAGGTGCGCGAACTCGGCCTCGCCCTCGGCCTGCCGCGCGCCATGGTCTATCGCCATCCCTTCCCCGGCCCCGGACTCGGCGTGCGCATCCTCGGCGAAGTCAAGCCGGAATACGCCCAACTCCTGCGCCAGGCCGACGCCATTTTCATCGACGAACTGCGCGCCGCCGACTGGTACGACAAGACCAGCCAGGCTTTCGCCGTCTTTCTCCCGGTCAAATCCGTCGGGGTGATGGGCGACGGACGCACCTACGACTACGTAGTCGCGCTGCGCGCCGTGCAAACGCAGGATTTCATGACCGCGCACTGGGCGGAATTGCCGCACAGCCTGCTCGCACGCGTTTCCAACCGCATCATCAACGAAGTGCGAGGAATCAACCGCGTGGTCTACGACATCTCGGGCAAACCGCCGGCGACGATCGAGTGGGAGTGAATTTACATCTGGCAATAATAAGCACCCACAAGCAATAAATTTTCTCAAGACCCTGATTTTTCAGTGATTTTATTTTTTCTCTTGGCATTGTCTGGCAACAATGGGCAGCGTTGAGCAGAAAAAATTGATGGCATTTTTGATGGTATCGTTTCGTCTTGATACCAGCAGCCCGACTCTATACCATCATGGTTTTTTGGGCGTGATGATGGTATCAAAAACCCATAACTGTATGTTTTTTAAGTGAAAGACGGCTTGAAAAAGGCGGTTTTCAATGATGGTATCAAGAGTGCGGGGAAAGCCATGCTCACAGACGCGAAGCTCCGGGCACTGAAGCCTGGCGAGAAGCAGTACAAGGTCGCAGACCGCGACGGGTTGTACGTGATGGTGCTTGTCAGCGGCAGCATCTCGTTTCGGTACAACTACAGGATCAATGGGCGCCAGGAAACGCTGGTGCTGGGAAAATACGGGGGGAGAGGGGGATTTCGCTGTCCGAGGCGCGTGAGTTGCTGGCGGAAGCGAAGAAGTCCCTTGCCGCCGGGCGCTCGCCGGCAAGACAGAAGGCCCGCGACAAGCAGCGTATGGAAGAGTCGGGGACGTTCGGCGAGTGGGCCGAGAAATGGCTGAAGGATTACAAGATGGCCGAGTCCACCAGGGATATGCGCCGCTCGGTGTATGAGCGTGATGTCGCGGGCGCGTTCGTCAGGCTGAAGCTGCCGGAGATTACGCCGGAGGACATCAGGATGTTGTGTGGGAAGATCGTGGACAGAGGGGCGCCGGCCACGGCGGTTCACGCGCGAGAGATCGTGTTCCAGGTCTTCCGCTATGCAACTGAACGGGGATACGAGCACCGGAATCCAGCCGAGGACATCCGGCCAACGTCGATTGCGCGATTCCAGCCGAAGGACAGGGCGCTTTCTCCAGAAGAAATCAAGCTGCTCTATGGATACCAGGAACGAGTCTCGACAGTTCCGACGAACAAGCTGGCCGTGAAGCTGCTTTTGCTGACGATGCTTCGGAAGTCGGAGCTGATTGAGGCGACCTGGGACGAGTTCGATTTCACCGACGCCATTTGGACAATCCCTGCGGAAAGGATGAAGCGCCGTAACCCTCATGTCGTCTACCTGTCGAGCCAGGCGCTGGACATTTTGGTGGCGCTCAAGACGTGCGCGGGCGGGTCGAAATATGTCCTTCCATCCCGGTACGATGCCGACGCGCCCATCAGCAAGGCTACCTTGAACCAGGTGACGACCTTGGCGTACAGGATGGCTCAACGGGATGGTAAGCCGCTGGGCAAGTTCGGCCCGCACGATCTTCGGCGCACCGCCTCAACCCTGCTGCACGAGGCCGGCTACAACTCGGACTGGATTGAGAAGTGCTTGGCTCATGAGCAAAAAGGCGTGCGCGCCGTCTATAACAAGGCAGAGTATGCCGATCAGCGTAGGAAGATGTTGCAAGACTGGGCGGACATGATTGATAAGTGGGTTGCTATGCCGGCTGGAGACACGGCGCAACAGGCTGGATAGCGGCGGACTTCCTGGCCTCTATCCACTTTTCCACCTCTTCCAAATCCCAGGCCACGAGGCGAGGGGTAATTGCGAACCGGCGCGGGAAGTCCCCGCGCTTCTCCATGTCGAGAATGGTACGTTCGGAGAGCAGCACCATTTCCAGGAGTTGTTTCCGGTTGATGAGCTTCTTGCCGGGTGTCCTCATGGCCTCGGCGGTGAGTTCTCGTGCTGTCATTTTGATGTCCTGTATTCGTGCAGTTGCGCGCCAGTGCCAATGATTGCATGCAGCTTGATTGGTACTGGCGAGGTGGGAATTTCCGATCAGGCGCGCCGCTCCATGAAGGCTTCCTCATGGCGGAAGTTGGCGCGGACAAGGGCCTCGGCCTGCGCGGGCGACACGCTGTT
>JAISQQ010000106.1 GCA_031274075.1 Accumulibacter sp. | reverse complement strand
CTGAAGAACGTCCAGGTGGATCCCGACACGCTGTTTACCTTTCCGAACGGCATGGCGGGGTTCGAGAACTTCAAGCGCTTCAAACTGTTCCACGAGGAAGGCGGTGGCACGGTGTTCTGGCTGCAGGCGGTTGACGACGCCAAGGTGGCGTTTCCCGTCGTGGCGCCCGACGCGCTCGATATCGCGTATGAGATCGAGCTGTCCGACGAGGATTGCGCGCTGATCGGGATGAAGGAGGAGGCGGACGTGGCGGTCGTGGTGGTCATCTATCGCGGCGCGGCGGAAGGCGGGGGAGCGATTGCCGCCAATACGCGCTCGCCGGTGATTCTCAACCTCAGGACGCGCGTGGGCCTGCAGAAGGTTCTGCAAGAAGTGCATCCGAGTCTGGTGTATCGGGCGCGTTGAGCGTTCGCCGCGCGCCGCCGGCGGGTGGCGCGCTTCGTTTCGCCGCATAGTCGCGGGCGAAAGCCACGGCCTCTTGGATCGCCTGCCTGAGGAGGGGGTTCGTGGAGTAGTTCCAGAAGCTGGCATGCAGGGGCAGCGGGGCGAGCGGCAGGGTCGTGTCCACTATCCGCAGCCGGTTTTCCGGCCCGAGCCGCTCGGCCACCCATCGGGGCAGGGTGGCGAGGCCGAAGCCGCTCTCGGCGAGCAGCGCGAGCGCGGAGATCGAGGATATGGAATGCACGTGCTTGTCGCCGATGCCCGCCGCGTGCAGCGCGTTGAGCAGGCTGACGTGCGGATGGGAACCGCGCTGGAAGGTCAGGAGGTCGTGGCGCAGCAGGGCGTCGAGTTCGAGCCGCGCCGGCGGTATCGTTTGCGCGCCGGTGAAGACCATCTCGAGCGGCGCCAGCGTTTCGTTGATCAGGCCGTTTTCCTGCGCCGGCAGGGCCGAAAAGATGAGATCGAGCGCGCCGCGCCGGATTTGCTCGGCGAGGTTGAAGGTGGTTTCGACCGTCAGTTCGAAGTTGATGCGCGGCGTCGAACGCTTGAGGGTGTCGACCATCGGAATCAGCCAGGTGTGGAGAACGCTCTCGATGGCGCCGATGCGCAGGGTGAAGGGCTGCCGCTCCGGCGTGCCGAGTTCGCCGCGCATTTCGTGCTCGATGACCAGCATTTTTTCGGCGTAGCCCATGAACCGGAAGCCGGCGTCGCTCAGGCGGAAACGCGGGTTGCGCCGGTCGATGAGTTCGACGCCGAGTTCGTTTTCCAGCGCGGCGATCCGGTTCGACACCGCCGACTGCGTCAGGCACAGTTTTTTCGCGGCGCGCGTGATGCTTTCCAGGCGGACGACCCAGACGAAAGCCGCGACGAATTTCAGGTTCATGCGCGTTCTCCGCGCGATTGGGAAGAGGTTGGGAAGAATTGGGAGGGAATGGGAAAGATTGGGAAAGACTTCGCGCGCCATCGAAAAAATCGATGACGCCTCAACGAAATATAGCGCTTGTTTCCCGCTTTGTGGTGTTTCAAGATAAGATCATCAAAATTATTAATCTGTCCGGAGGTCATCGATGAATTCCCCATGCTGTTCCGCCACGAATGTTCCGCCCGTACAACCATTCGCCAGCGCGCTCGAAGCGCGCCAGGCGATTCGCCGCGGCGATTGGGTTCGCCACACCAGCGGTCTCGCGCCCCGGAACGCGCAGTGCAACCTGGCGATTCTTCCCGAGAAACTGGCGGCCGATTTCCTGCGTTTCTGCCAGCGCAACCCGAAACCGTGTCCGCTGCTGGCCGTTTCGGAAACCGGCGACCCGTTCCTGCCGACGCTCGGCGAGGACGTCGACATCCGCAGCGACGTGCCGCTCTACCGCGTCTGGCGGGATGGAAAGCTGGTCGAGGAGGTGACCGACATCACCCCGTTCTGGCGCGATGACCTGGTGAGTTTCCTGCTCGGCTGTTCGTTTTCCTTCGAACACGCGCTGATCGACGCCGGCATCGAATTGCGGCATGTGACGCTCGGCAGGAACGTGGCCATGTACCGCACCAACATCGAGACGATCCCGGCGGGGCCGTTCCACGGGCCGATGGTGGTGTCGATGCGGCCGATGACGGCGGCCAACGCGATTCGCGCGGTGCAACTCACCTCGCGCGTGCCGAGGGTGCACGGCGCGCCGGTACACTTCGGCGACCCGGCGCTGATCGGCATCGCCGACATCATGAAGCCCGATTTCGGCGAAGCGGTCGATATCCTTCCCGGCGAACTGCCGGTGTTCTGGGCCTGCGGCGTGACCCCGCAATCGGTAGTGATGTCGATGTCGCCCGAATTCTGCATCACGCACGCGCCGGGCTACATGCTGATCACGGACATCCTCAATACCGATCTGGCGTTCGGCTGATTCCTGTCCATGGAAACGGCCGATTCTCTGGACGCGCCCCGTCTTCTCCCGCTCGGCGACGCGGCCTGGACCGTCGAGTTCGGCGCGCGCATCGATCCGGCGCTGCATGGCCGGGTGCTGGGCCTGCTCGCGGCGGCGGAGCGGCTGCGCGAGGAAGATACGTTTGCCGGCATCGTCGATCTGGTGCCGACGTTTCGTTCGCTGACCGTCTGCTACGACCCGCGCCGCTGCGACGGCGAGCGCCTCGGCGAGGCCCTGCTTTCGCTGGCGCGGACGGCGGGCGCGGTGCGGCGCGACGGGCGGCGCTGGCGTCTGCCGGTCTGTTTCGACGACGAGTTCGCGCCCGACCTCGAGGATCTGGCGCAGACCAAGGGGCTGACGCGCGAGGCGGTGATCGAACGGCTGCTCGCCACCCGTTTCCGGGTATACATGATCGGTTTCATGCCGGGCTTCCCGTACATGGGCGGCTTGCCGGAGGCGCTCGAAATGCCGCGCCTCAAGTCGCCGCGCAAGTCGGTGCCGGCGCGTTCGCTGGCGGTCGCCGGCGCGATGTGCGCGGTCTATCCCTGGGAAAGCCCCGGCGGCTGGCGGCTGCTCGGGCGCACGCCGGTGCCGCTGTTTTCGGCCCGCGACGAGGCCGCGCCGTCGCTGCTTTCGTCGGGCGACCAGGTGAACTGGCGCGCCGTCGGACGCGACGAGTTTACGCAACTGGAAGCCGCCGCCCAAAGCGGTCGCCTGGCGCGCGGCAGCCTGCTCGCCGAGGGGGAGCCGTCATGAACGGCCTGGTCGAAGTGAGCGATCCGGGGCTGGGCAACAGCATCCAGGATCTCGGACGGATCGGCTACCGGCACATGGGGATCGCCGTTTCGGGCTGCCTGGACCCGCTTCTCGCCCGCTGCGCCAACGCGCTGGTCGGCAATCCGGCCGGGTGCGCCTGTATCGAGGTGCGCGCCGCCGGACCGGCGCTCACCGTCCGGCAGGGGCGCGTCCGCGCCGCGCTGGCCGGGAACCTGTCCGCCACGCTGGCGCGGCACGGCGGCGGGGAGGAGGAGGACGTTCCGCCGTGGCAGAGCGTTTCCCTCGATCCGGGGGATGAGTTGCGCGTCGGCTTCGCCGCTGGCGGAACCGCCTACGTGGCGATTGCCGGAGGCTTCGCGACGCCGCTGCAGCTCGGCAGCCGCTCGACGTACCGCCGCGCCGAGATCGGCGATCCCATTGCCTTCGGCATGCGGATTCCCTGTGCGGCCCTGGCGCACGGCGGGAAGCATGAGTATTCCGCCGACCCCTGGCGGCACGACGAAGGCCCGGTGCGCGTCATGCTCGGGCCGCAGGACGATCATTTCACGCCGCAGGCGGTCGCCGGTTTGCTGGACGGCGATTACACGGTCACGGCGCAGAGCGACCGCATGGGCATGCGTCTCGAAGGCCCGGCGCTCGCGCACCGGACGCCGGCCCTGGCCGACATCGTTTCCGACGGCACCACGCTGGGCGCGATCCAGGTGCCGGGCAATGGCCAGCCGATCATCCTGCTGGCCGACTGCCAGACGGCGGGCGGCTATCCCAAGATTGCCACGGTGATCTCCGCCGACCT
The DNA here is from genome assembly GCA_031274075.1 of Accumulibacter sp. Classification (GTDB taxonomy): domain Bacteria; phylum Pseudomonadota; class Gammaproteobacteria; order Burkholderiales; family Rhodocyclaceae; genus Propionivibrio. The sequence continues at coordinate 6,572 of JAISQQ010000106.1, read as the reverse complement.
GCCGCGCCTCGCGCAGATGCGGCCGGGGCAGGCGATCCGTTTCCAGGCGGTCGACGCGCGGCAGGCGCGGCAGGCCTTGCAGGCGCTGGAAACGCGCTGGAACTGGTGGGCCTACGGCATCGTCCACGGCCTGCCGGGCGCGGAGGTGAACAAGGATTGGCGGGCCGGCTGGCCCTTGTATCAGGACGGCTGGTGTCAGGATGAATAATTCCGCCGTTTCGGTTTGCCGGCGGTTTTGTCGACGCCGCCCCGCCGCGGCGCGTTTTCGCGTCGCCAACGATTGCTGAACGAAACAAGGAGAGAACGCGATGATACGGCGATTGAATCTCAACTCGGACTTGGGCGAGAGTTTCGGTGCGTGGAAAATGGGCAGCGACGCGGCGATGCTGCGCATCGTCAATTCGGCCAACGTGGCCTGCGGCTATCACGCCGGCGATCCGTCGGTGATGCTCAAGACCGTGGCCCTGGCGCGTGACGGCGGGGTGAGCGTGGGCGCGCATCCCGGCTTCCCGGACCTGCAGGGTTTCGGGCGGCGGCGGATGGACATTCCGGCGGACGAACTCGAGGCCATGCTGATCTACCAGATCGGCGCGCTCGACGCCTGCGCCCGGGCGCAGGGCCTGCGCGTCACGCACGTCAAGCCGCACGGTGCGCTCTCCAATATCGCCTGTGCCGAACGGAAGGTGGCGGAGGTGGTGGCGCGAGCCGTGCATCGGCTCGGCCCGGCGCTGATCCTGCTGGCGCCGGCGGCTTCGCAGATGGCGCTGGCGGGACGGGAAATGGGCGTGCCGGTGGTCGAGGAGGTCTTCGCCGACCGCGCTTATCTGGACGACGGCAACCTGGTGCCGCGCAGCCAGCCCGGCGCGATGGTGCACGGCGCCGAGGCCAGTCTGGCGCACGTCATGCGCATGGTCGAGGAGCAGGCGCTGGTGTCGATCAACGGCAAGCGCATTCCGGTCAAGCCGCAAAGCATCTGTGTGCACGGCGACAACGCCGAGGCGGTGGCGACGGCGCAGGCGCTGCGCGACGGCTTGACCCAGGCGGGTTATCTCTTGGCGACGATTCCGGAACTGGACGAAAGCTCCAAGGGATAGAGCCGATGCACCAAAACCGCTCAGGCCCGCGCTTGGCTCACAAGCTGGCTCACAAAGATGGTGCGGCCTCGATGGGAAGGCGTGGGGCTGGAGTCCTGGGTTGCTTGCGGCATGATGTTTGCTTGACCGGGAGCGCGGGCTTGGTTTTTTGTAGCGAGGCGGTCCGGCGCGTCGGCGGGTTTTTTTATGAGAATTATTATCTGGTATAGTTTGCTGCTTGTCTTGAAAATCCGATGGAGAGTCGATGAATTTCCATTTTTCGCAACCCCAGTTCCGGATCGTCCGGTCTTTTGCCGAGCGCGTCGTGCCATTGGCGTCATTGGTGTCATTGGCATCCTCCGCGTTTCGTCCCGATGGCTTGGCCGGTACGGAATTGGAATAAAACCTGGAGGAAAGAATCATGGTGGATATTCTGCAAACGCGAAGCGCCCAGGGAGAACTCTTGATCTGGACGAACGTGGAAGCGGTTTACGAGGAGGATTTCAACCGCTGGTATGACCGTGAGCACATGGAAGAACGCGCGCAAATTCCCGGCTTCATCTGGTCGCGCCGCTACCGGGCGGCCAGTGACGACAAGTGCCGTTATCTGGCGCTGTACCGGACGCGCGACGTCGACGTCTTCCTGAGCGCGCCGTACCGGAAGGCTTTCGAGAATCAGACGCAGTGGTCGATGGACAACTTCGGGCGGATGTTCGGCAACACGCGGCGCGTCACCATCGTGACCCCGGTGATCGGCAAGGGAACCGGGGCGGCCGTGGCGCTGCTCCAGCTCGGAGACCTTGCGGTGGCGCAGCGCGCCGCGCAGGATACCGGCGCCTTGATCGGCGAGGAGACCGGTTTCCTCGGCGCGAGGATATTGTTCCCCGATCCCGAGTTGTCGACGCCGCTGCCGACGAAGGGAGCCAATAACTTCATCGAACCCTTCCTGATCCTCGAAACGACGACGGAAGCCGTGGCCGCCAGCCTGGCGCAGCGCGTCGCCGGGAAGCTTTCGATTGCCTCCGACAAGGTGACGACCTTCAATCTGTTGTGGGATTTGCGCTCGGAAGATCTGTGATCCGGAGCCTGCCGGCGATCCGCCGCGCTTCATGCGGCTTATGCCATTTGCGCGGCGGTGTCGGCGGGATTCGCTTCCATCCAGAGTCGCGGGAGGGCTGGGCGCGTGGTTTTCCAGCCGATTTTTCCAACCGATTTTTCCAATCGATTTTTCCAACCGATGATCGATAGCTATAGCGAAAAGGAGAGGTCATGAAATTTGGACCCGAATTATTGACCGCCGCGGCATCCGCGGCAAAGTCGCACGCCGTGCCGCCGGACGGCGGCGGCTCGCAGGAAAAGCCGGTCGTCCAGTTCATCGCCACCGGGGGCACCATCGCGATGAAGATCGACCCGGTCACCAAGGGGGTCGTTCCGGCAATCACCGGCGACGACTTGATACAGGGCGTCCCGGACGCAGGCCGCTATGCCCACATCGAGGTCAACAATTTCGCCAAGATGTCGGCGAACTACATTACCAATACCTGGTGGGCGAGGCTGACCCAGTCGGTGACGGAGGCGCTGAACCGGCCCGAGGTGGCGGGCGTGGTCGTCGCGCAGGGTACCGACACCTTGGAGGAGACAGCGTATTGGCTGGATTTGACGGTCGACTCCGAAAAACCGGTCATTCTCATCGGCGCGCAGCGCAATGCGTCGTCAGCGGATTTCGACGGCCCGCGCAACCTCCTGAACGCCATCCGCATCGCCGTTTGCCAGGAAGCGCGCGGCAAGGGCGTGATGGTGGCGATGAACAACCAGATCAACGCGGCGCGCAGCGCGACCAAGACGCACACGGCCAATGTCGAGACCTTCCAGGGCGGGAATTTCGGCTGGCTGGGCGAGGTTTGGGACGACAAGGTCGTTTTCTCGCGCGCGCCGCTGCGCCGCCTGCACTTTCCGGTCAAGAGCGCCGATTGGCCGACGGTGCACATCTTTCCGATGTACGTCGGCGCCGACGGCATGTTCATCCGCCACGCGGTGGACAATGGCGCGCAAGGCATCGTCGTCCAGGCGGTGGGCATGGGCAACATGAACATTTCCATGTTCGAGGCGGTGAAATACGCCTTGGGCAAGGGGGTGCCGGTGGTCATCGCCACGCGCGTGCCCAACGGGCGGACGATGCCGGTTTACGGTTTTGAAGGCGGGGGGAAAACCACCTTCGACGCCGGCGCGATCATGGCGGGCGATCTCAATCCGCAAAAAGCCAAGATACTGCTGACGCTTCTGCTGCATAACGGTATACGGGATTGCGCGGCCTTGCGCGACGTTTTCGACCGCTAGGGGAAATGGCGAGTGAAACGTCCCATCGCGGCCTGGCCGCTTGCCGTACGGTGTTCTCTGGTGGCGTCTCGCGGGGAAGGTTCCCGCGGGACGCCAGGGTTCAAACGGTTCCCGGACAGGGTGGGGCCGTGAGCGATGTATCTCATCCATCAACAGATTTACCTTGGAGGAAAAGGAAATGGCTGAACCTGTAGCTGTCGGCGGTGTGAAAAAGACAAATTGGTCGGTTCTCTTCGGAGCGGCCTTCATCATGGCGACCTCGGCGATCGGGCCGGGCTTCCTGACACAAACAGCCTTTTTGACGGAAAAATTCCTGGCGAGCTTCGGTTTCGCCGTCCTGGCGTCGATCATCATCGACATCGGCGCGCAAATGAACGTCTGGCGCGTCATCGCGGTGAGCAGGAAGCGCGGGCAGGACGTCGCCAACGCCGTCTTCCCTGGGCTTGGCCATCTCATCGCGATCCTCATCGTGATGGGCGGACTGGCGTTCAACATCGGCAACGTCGGCGGCGCGGGACTGGGGCTCAACGTGCTGTTCGGCCTCAGCTTTGAAACGGGGGCGATCATTTCCGCCGCCATCGCGATCGTGATTTTCGCCTCGAAGGACGCCGGCCGGGTGATGGACCGGGTCGCCCAGGTGCTCGGCGGATTGATGATCCTGCTGACCATCTACGCCATGTTCGCCTCCAACCCGCCCGTCGGCGAGGCCGTCGTCAAGTCCTTCATCCCCGACGACGTCGGCATTCTCATGCTGCCGATCATCACCATCGTCGGCGGCACCGTCGGCGGCTACATCACCTTCGCCGGCGGGCACCGCCTGCTGGACGCCGGCATCGTCGGCAAGGAGAACCTGCCCGACGTCAACCGTTCCGCGGTGATCGGAGTCGTGGTGACGGGCGTCATGCGCATCGTCCTTTTCCTGGCCGCGCTGGGCGTGGTGGTCAGCCTGGGAAACAAGCTCGATCCGAGCAATCCGGCGGCGACGGTGTTCCAGGCCGCGGCCGGGAATCTGGGATACAAGTTCTTCGGCGTCGTGCTGTGGTGCGCGGCCATCACCTCGATCATCGGCTGCGCCTACACCAGCGTTTCCTTCCTGCGCTCGATGTCGAAGACGATCGACCAGAACAACTCCTACGTCATCATGGCCTTCATCATCATCTCCACCCTGGTCTTCGTGACCATTGGCCGTCCGGCGACCATCCTGGTTCTCGTCGGCTCGCTGAACGGGCTGATCCTGCCGCTGACGCTGGGCGCCATGCTGCTCGGCGCGAAGAACAAGAAGATCGTCGGCGAAGACTACGAGCATCCCACGTGGATGCTGGTCTTCGGCATCCTGGCGGTGCTCGCGGCGGCGTGGGCCGGCTGGATGTCGCTCCAGGGGATAGCGAATCTCTGGAAGTAGCGGGGATCAGGGATCAGGTATCAGGGATCAGGTATCAGGTATCAGTGATTTTGCCGGCGGCTTCGCCGCCGGTAACTGGCTCCTCCCCCCGCGGGGGAGGGCCGGGGTGAGGGGAGCGGCGGTTCAAACCGATGGAACGCGCGCCCATCCCCGGCCCTCTCCCGCAGGCTTGTTCCATGTACGCTATTGCGTGGTCATCGCGATGGATGGTTTTGTAGGGCGGGAAGGCGCAGCGCCTCCCGCCGGTCCTTTTTCACGGCGCAACGCGCCGCACGATTCAAGGGCCGTCGAATACAATGAGCGGCGGCGGCTGTGCCGCCGGAGATATTGCCCGGCGGGCGGCGCTGCGCTTTCCCGCCCTACGGTTTTGCGCCCACGCCAGCCAGAGAGCGGCCCCCAGGAAAATCACCACGATGCCAACGACGCCACAGAGTGCAATCGCCCTGCCGTCTCCGCTGAAGCCTTGCATTTTGGAGGAAGCGATGCCATCTTGAAATCGACGCGGTGGTTCGAGGGGCCGTGGGAATGGAGTTTGCATGGAATTCAAGGATTACTACCAGACGCTTGGCGTGGCGCGCGAGGCGACGGCGGATGAGATAAAGAAGGCTTTCCGCAAGCTGGCGCGCAAGTATCACCCGGATGTTTCGAAGGAAGCGGATGCCGGGCAGCGCATGCAGGAGGTCAACGAGGCCTATGCGGTGCTCTCCGACCCCGAGCGGCGCGCGGCTTACGATCAGCTCGGCAGCGGCCATCGCCCGGGCGAGGATTTCCGGGCGCCTCCCGGTTGGGACGCCGGTTTCGAGTTTTCCACGCGCGGCGGTTTTTCACCGGGCGAGGCGACCGATTTCAGCGACTTTTTCGCGCAATTCTTCGCCCGGATGGGGGCCTCCGGAGGGGGCGGCTTTCGCGCTCGCCGCCAGGGAGGCGGCGGCGGTGGGTTCCAGGCGCGTGGCGAAGATCGTCGCGCCAAGGTGCCTCTGGAGATCGAGGATGCTTTCCACGGTGCGACGCGCCAGCTTTCGTTGCGCGTGCCGAAAGTCGATGGCGAAGGCCGCGTGACGACGGAGGAACGGACGCTCAAGCTCAGGATTCCGGTCGGCGTGCGCGAGGGCCAGGTCATCCGTCTGGCCGGGCAGGGCGCTCCGGGCCACGGCGACGCGCCCGCCGGGGATTTGCTGCTGGAAGTGCGTTTCCAGCCGCACGCGCGTTTTCGCGTCGACGGGCGCGACCTCCATGTCGAGCTGCCGCTGGCGCCGTGGGAGGCGGCGCTGGGCGGCGTCGTCCCGGTGGAATTGCCGGGCGGTTCGCTCAAGCTGCGCGTTCCGGCCGGCGCGCAGGAGGGCGGGACGCTGCGCCTGCGCGGCAAGGGCATTCCCGGCCATCCTCCCGGCGACGTGATCCTGGTTCTACGGATCGTACTGCCGCCGGCGGATACGCCGAAAGCGCGCGAACTCTACGCCACCATGGCGCGGGAACTCGATTTCGATCCGCGCCGTTCGTCACGGAGCTGAAGCCATGCGCGACGACGATATCCTGACCGGCGCCTTGATGGAAGAGTGTTGGCTGACGCTTGAGCAAATTGCGTCGGCCTGCGGGGTCGAACCCGAATGGCTGGCGCGCCATCTCGACGAAGGCTTGCTTCCGCACGCCGAAAGCGTGGCGGGAATCTGGCGTTTTTCGGGCGCCTGCCTGTTGCGCGCCCGGCGCATGCACGAGCTCGAACGAAATTTCGACGCCGTCCCGGAACTGGCGGCGCTGGT
>JAISQQ010000391.1 GCA_031274075.1 Accumulibacter sp. | reverse complement strand
AGCTTGATTGGTACTGGCGAGGTGGGAATTTCCGATCAGGCGCGCCGCTCCATGAAGGCTTCCTCATGGCGGAAGTTGGCGCGGACAAGGGCCTCGGCCTGCGCGGGCGACACGCTGTTTCCGCACATGCGAACCTGTGCGGTGACGGTCAGCGGTACGCGAGGGATAGCCAGGGGATCGGCAACCTGCACCCCCTCCTTGAAGAGCAGCAGCGGGTTGGGGATCTCGTGAATGATGTAGCTGTCGGGGAATGCCTGGGCGCGGTACAGCTCGCGCGCCTTCAGCATCCGCAACGTGATGTCCACCAGCACCCACCAGATGCCGTCGTAGCTCATCAGCACCAGGTCGGCAGGCTCGGGGAAGTGCTCGGGCAGGTGCTCATGTAGCAGTTCGGCGCACCGGCGGGCCTTCTCACGATGCTCCGGCGACAAGCAGTCCGCCGGCACCTGCACCGACTGCACCAGGCCCATGCGGCCCTTGGTCGGTAAAGTGTGCATCGGTTCGTCAGCCTTCTGCCACTGGCCGCCGCTGCTGTAATACTTGACCAGGTAGGCCGTGACCAACTGCTGATTGCTGCCCGACGAGGTGATGGTGGACATAGGCGCTGCCGCAGCGCGCCCGGAGCCATCGTAGAACCCGCCGTTGGCCTGCTCGAAAAAGGCCGATGCCAGGGCGCTCGGGACGCTGCTGGCCGTGACCGAATTGAGCGGGGTTTCCAGGGAGCGTATGCCGTTGCTCCATCGCTTCGCGCCGGTACTGCACGATTCGCCGTGCCCCATGTCCACCAGGTTGGCAACGATCAGGGTCTGTTCGCCGCGATGCGCGCCCGTGACCGTCGGCAATGGTTCCGCCGGCGTCGTACCCGCGCGCTCGCCGTGGTGCGTCAGGTGGGCCAGGTGCACCGCCACCAGGGCCTGCTTCACACCGCCTGCAACGACGGTGCCCAGCGGGGCTTCGATGTCCTGCACACGCGGCTGCTGGCCTTCACGCTCACCGTAGCCGATGGTGACGAGGTGCGCGCCGACCATCGCATGGTATGTGCCGCTGGCGGCCACGGTGGAGAGCGGCTGCTCGACGCTATGCCCACCCATGTGGGCGTCGCTGGTTCCACGCAGCGGGGCCAGGGCCGGCGCCACGATGGCGCGATGGTTCTCCGTGGTGAGCGTGCCGAACGGCTGGTTTGCAGCCACGGGCTTACCGGAATAGGCCGGGCCGCCGGCGCCAGCCATGAAGGGGGCGAGCACGGGCGCGCCCAGCATGTGGTGATTGCCGGTCGTCACGGTCGGCAGCGGTTCATCGGTGGCCGCGCCAGCGTGGCCGGTGGTGTTGGTGACAATGAATGGCTTGATGCTCGTCAGGACGTGGCGATACAGGCCCTTGGCGACGCGGCGCCGGGTATTCATGGCCAGGGACTTCTTGCGGTCGAAGATGCTCTCGGCGGGCAAGCTGAAGTCGATGCACTCGGCAGCGGTGCGGTATGGCGCCAGGGAGCCGGCCAGCACTTCGCGCGAAGTCGGCTCGCCGTGGGTCTGCTCGGGCCAAGTGATAGGCAGGCCGTCGCGCCGCGCCACCAGGAAGAGCCTCTTGCGGATGGTCGGCGCGCCGTTGTCGCACGCGCGCAGCTCGCGCCAATCCACCTTGTAGCCGTGCTCGCGCAATTGCCGGGTGAAGCTTTCGAAGGTTTTGCCCTTGCGCTTCGGGTCGGGGTAGAGCTTGCCATCCTCGCCGACGACGACCGGCCCCCAAGTCTGAAATTCCTCGACGTTTTCCAGCATGATGACGCGTGGACGGCAGAGCGCAGCCCAGCGCATCGTGACCCAGGCCAACCCGCGAATTTCCTTGGAAACCGGCGTTCCGCCCTTGGCCTTCGAGAAGTGCTTGCAGTTATGGACGACGATTCCGTCTGCAATATAGGTTTCATCGTCTTCAACAGAGAGGTTGAATACTGTCATTTCGGTTGTTGCGTCGGAGACACGCTGGACACGCGACCATTCATGCAACCCGTCACGGACAGTTTGCTTGCGCAGGGGGGCATCCCTCCATCGCACCATATAACTCGGTTTCGCATTCACCTTGCGCCCCTGAATTTCGCCGCTGCCTTTTCTTGTCCCAGATATTTGCGTCGTGTAGCCAAGGCTCTCTGCAAGAGCCTTCGTAGCGAAAGCCAGCGCACGCGAAATCGTTACCGTCTCAGTCACAGCAACGCTTTTGATAAGGAGATTGCTTCCGTCAGCAGACACATATCCGTCCAGCAAGGCGCGGCGCAGACTTTCGGAACATCCGAAAGCCCATGATGGGAAACTCCTTACGCCTCCGTCATACCCAAACTCGCGACGCAGCCATTCAACCAGCCCACGATGGCTTGTCGAGAATTGATATGCTGTTTTCGTACCTCTCTCGCTCCACGCGAGTTCTCCGAACGCAGCACGAACCCCTTTTCTCGGCCATGAATTGAGTTTTTCCCTAAGCGTGTCCACCTCGCTTTTTCCGCAGATAATGACAAGCTCCGCGCGGTCTTTCGTAATGCGCGACCATCCGTCCCCGACATATCTCCCGGCGAGCCACATCAGCCGTTCATCAACCGTAATGCCGCGCCCACCAACTTTCGGTATTGGAAGGGTTGGAAATACGCATGGGGTCGCGCAAAAATGACGGTCTCCTCCCGCCGCATTCATTTCTGCGCCACCGACATGAAGTGATTTAGCAAGAATCCACTCAGGAGGTTCGAGCGTGCGCCTGTAGTGTCGGTTTTCGTTTTTCATGGATCGCACATAGAAAGGATGCTCTGCGCTGACGCGAATCGTTGGAACGCCCTGAATATCAACTTCGTACACTTGCTTTACTGCCGACATCGTTGCGTAAACCCTGCGGTATCGTCCGGCGTGCGTAAGCACCCTGTCTCCCTCGCGGATTGATTCAATGGGGCGGTACCCCCTATCGGTCAAGACCAGAGTTCCGGCAGGGAAACAATCCGGCGACAGCCAGACGAGGCCCACCGGTCGGTTGCCCGTCACTTCGATAGGGTCAACATCCCAGACGCTTTCGCACAGATGCTTGGTGTACGGATGGTTCAGCGCGTGCATCGCCAGAGCTTCGGGGTCGTGGTTGATGGCAATGTCCACAGGGCGCCCGAAAGCGGCTTCCAGGCCGGTGCTGGTTCCACCGCCGCCGGCGAAGTTGTCGATGATGAGTTCTCCGGGGAACGGCAGGGCGAGTTGCGGGCGCTGCATCTGGGTGGCTCCTTCAAAAAAGAGGGGCGCTCGGTGGCGCCCCTGGAGTGTTGACAGACGGGTTTTCATCTCCAACCGAAATGCCCCGTCACTTCACTGAACTTGTCATAGACCGTATCGTTGTAGGCATCCCAGGCGTCGGGATCGTCGTCATATTTGCCCGGCGGAGCCTTCGGCATTTCAAGCCCCCACGTCTCGATCACGATCTGTTCAACACCCTTGCCGTCCTTCGATTTCAAGTCTTCGCTTCCGCCGCTGTCGATGTCGGAGTCCCGGTACGGTTCCATCAGCACCGTCAGCAGTTCCTTGTCCAGCTTCCCGAGGTCATACGCACCAACCACCGTCGCCTCGAAAATCGTGTATCCAGTGTTCCAACCCATTTCCATTCTCCTGTTTGTTGCCGCTGTCATGGTCGCGGCCCAACCCATCATTCCATCGGCCCGCGTGTCGGGCCTGCACGTTGGTGAAGCAGCCGTGCGCCGCTCAATCAAAATGGGATGTCGTCATCCATGTCGGCCAGACCACTGCCACCGGACGGCGGCGGAGCGGGTCGGGAAGCCGGGGCACCGCGTGCGGGCGCGGGGCGCTGCTGCTGGCGCGGCGACGGGGCCGACGATTCACCGCCGTACTGCTGGCCGCTACCATCGCCACCGCGCTGCCCCAGCATCTGCATTTCCGTGGCCTCGATCTCGGTCGTGTAGCGGTCTTTGCCGTCCTTGTCCTGCCACTTGCGCGTGCGGATTCGGCCCTCGACATACACCGACGAACCCTTGCGTAGATACCTTGTGTTCGAGGGCGAGGCATTCTTTTTCAGCGGCTTGAAGCCATTGTTGCTGGACAGACGCCCGCCATCCCGCAGACCCTGCCCGAAGCCTTGCGGCTGGCCGCCGAAGCCATCGAGGAACGCGACCGGCTGGCGCTGGAGAACCAGGCCAAGGCCGAGGCATTGGCGATTGCCGCCCCGAAAGCCCAGGCGCTCGACCGCATCGCCTCGCCGACCGAGGGCGCGGTGTGCCTGCGGGTAGCGGCCAAGCTGCTGCAAATGCCGGAGAAGCAGTTCCTGCAATTCGCCAGCGCCGAGGGCTTCGTCTTCCGCAACCACCACAGCCGCATCTGGCAGGGCTACGCGGAGAAGGCCAAGGCCAGCCTGGTGGAACTCAAGCTCACGACCATCGAGCGTGATGACGGTTCCACCAAGACCGTCGAGCAGGTTCTAATCACCCGCGGGCCTCGCCAGGCTCGCCGAACGTCTGGAAAAGCGAAACAAATGCTCCCGGAAGAACCCGGAAGCATCGACGGCAACAACGGCGAGCCTGCATTGATCGATTCGCTTGACCGTGTGTGACCCACCGGCCGCCTTCGGGCGGCCGCTGATGTCATGCGTGCAGGGCCGCAATAGAAGCTTTTGGGTCAGTTGCAACGATTTTCAGAAGCGCACGGGCCGGGCCGGATGGCTGGGTGCGGTGCTGCTCCCAGTTCTCCAGTGTGCGCCGGGAGACGCCAATCAGGCGCGCGAATTCGGCCTGTGACACGTCAGCCAACTCGCGCAATCGCCTCACGTCCGGCGCTTCGATTCGCAACTCACGCGCCCCCTCCACGGTTTCTCCGCGCATGTGGCGACCCATGTCGCGCACCGAGGCGAGTAGATCGCCAAACATGGCATCATCCATTTCCGATTTCCTCCTGTATGGCTTTCGCCAGCTTTTCAAGCTGGGTATCCGTCAAGTTTTCCATAACGTTTTTGGGGTAGGCAAAGACCAGGTAACATCGGGTGGCGGCGGGCATCCAGTAGTAGATGATGCGTGCGCCGCCGCTTTTTCCCCGCCCAGGCAAGCCGATGCGCAGTTTGCGCAAACCACGCCCGTGCTTGATGAGCTCACCCGCCTCCGGGTGTTGCATCAGCTCCGTTTGCATGCCGCGCAATTCTTCGTTCGAAAGAGCGACGTACTTGGCAAAGAGGGGCAGTTCGATGTTTCAATCCACGTCCGGCAGGCCGGACGAAAGCACGGCAGGGCTTATGCCCCTCCCGCGCAAGATCGCCCCCTGAAGGGGGAGGTTTCCAACCGGAGTTAGTTTTATGATGAAAACCATAACTCACATTATACGCTCTAAGCGTAGTCTAGCAAGCCGTTCTGTCATGTCCGCACCCTGTGTGGCAGAGGCGCGGAAAAAGGCGATGATGGGCGGCTGATCTGGGTGGGAAGATCGTGCGAGCACCTATTTCATGGAGTTCGCACAATGGAAACGCCCGTCATTTGCTACAACCTGCGGGAGCGGGGCCGCCAGTTCCGAGGCAAGGAGCGGAATTTCAACATCCGCGCCATCTGCGACGCCATCAACGGCCCGGCTTGCCAGGAGCGGGTCAAGAACCGCGACATGCTGGGCTACTACGGGCACTGGCCCCGAATCAAGTTCGGCATGAACCCGGCCGAAGGCGGCCTGGACGACGGCCGCCCGTCCCTGGTGGAACCGGCCCTTGTCACGACCCTGTTGCGCGCCAGCCCGGACGGCACCATCGAGCACCAAGCCGAGTTCCTGAACAACGACCCCGGCCAGGTGGCCGCGAAGCTGTACGCCGGCCGCGTGGGCGGCTTCAGCTCGGCCATCGACCAGCACCGGCCCGAGTTTTTTGGGTTCGATTACGTCTTGGAACCGAACTACAGCACGAACCGGGGCTACACCCTCGACGACGTGCGCGACATGACGCTGGACGACATCGAGGCGGCCATCTACGACGAGCAACTGCGCGGCGTCATGCGCCTGCTGGACTCGGCCAACGACGAGCGCGACCGCGCCAGCGAGGTCATCGAGCGCCTGAGCGCGGAGAACGAGCAACTGCTGTCCATGTTGGCGTCCAAGGGCGTCGACGCCAACGCCGTGCTGGATGCCGTGCCCGTGGCGCCCATCGCCGTTTCCATCGACCCGCTGGAGCGGATGCGCCGCGACGCCGCGGCTTTCCGTGGCGCCGGTTCGCTGCCGCAGTTCGTCGAACCCCAGAGCAAGGCCGACCCAGCCGAGCATGTCCCGCTGTACGGCCGGCTGCTCGGCCAGTTCCTCCGACGGTAAACACCCATGCTCCAGCCCGTCAAGACCGCCCTTGGCCAGTTCATGGGCCGCTACTTCGCCTCCATCGTGCCGACCACGAAGCCCCTGGAAGGTTTCGTCGCGCGCCCGCTCGACAAGGCCATCGCCTGGGCGCCGGCGCGCATGATCGACGCGGCCGAGGAAATGCTGTCCCTCTGGCTGCGCTCCGACCTGGAGAACGCGCCCACGACGCCGCCAGAGTTGCCGGCAATCATCGTGGCGATGGCGAAGGACTACACCCCGACCGGGCGCGACTACACCCGCCAGGTGGCCGACCGCCAGATGGTCATGATTCCCGAGGACGCCAAGGAGCGGCTGTTCGGCCTGCGCGCCGTGGCGGGCGATGTGCGCGCGCAGCTTGTGGTGTTCGCCACGGATGAACCGTCGGCGCATTCCCTAGCCGCGCAGTTCCTGCTGTTCCTCGACGAGACGGAGAACCGCCGGTTCGAGGCCATCTACCGCTTCGCCGGCCTGGACACGGCCTGGCCGGTGCAGATCGAATCCCCCGACGCCCCGGCCATGTCCATCCAGACCGACGCGAAGAACCTGACCGTTCTTGCCATCGACATGACCCTGCGCGCGGAAATTCCCTTGTTCGATGCCCCCAAGGAGGGCGAGCCGCACGACGGCCAAGGCACACCCGGCACGGACGACCCCGCCGGTTATCCGCTGGTGCAGACCGTGAGCGTGGAGAGTGCCGAGGCCGGCGACCAGGGCGGCGTGGCCGAAATCCGGTCCTACGAGGTGTCCGCCGACGACGGGAGGGAACCGTGATTCCGATCCAGGCCACCTTTACCGGGTACGGTGGCCGGCCGTGCTCCCTGTTCTCGGTCTATGACTCCTACGCGCGCGTGCTGGTGGTGAGCGCCGAGGCCGACTACCGGGCCGAGCGCCGCGAGGGCTGCATTGTCCTGACCAACGTGCCGGACATCGCCCGCGACAGCCTTTTCACCGACACCGACCTGATGCCGGCCATTGCCGCTTTCTACGCCCTGAAGGTGGGCGTGGCGGCCGACGGCAAGAGCGCCCGATTGGTGTTCGCCGACCGCGCCGCGCGCGCGAACCCAGAGCAGTCCATCGAGCGCGACGGCATCGACACCAATGGCCCCAAGTATCGCGTGTCCGACGGCATCACCTGCGGCCAGGTCGCGGCGCTGGCGACGTGCCTGCACGCGACCCGCTCCGACACCGTGGAACGCGCCGTCAAGCTCGCCGAATCGTTCCGCCACCTGCTGGGCGGCGGCATCATGACCCTCTGAATGGCCGGACATGATCGACAAGGACACCCGCGCGGCCAAATCCTTCTACCGGGAGGTGCGCAAGTTCGCGGAGAACACCAAGCCGTGGGATACCACGGCCATCTTCTATGAGACGAAGCCGGACGAAATGTACGACCTCACGCTGGTTTCCCAGCGGGTCTATGGCCGGCGTGACGAGTTCCTGGCCGTGATGGCCGCCGCCGGCCTGGATACCGTCGATCAGCCCTTGCCGCAGAAGCGCATCGTGCTGCCCAACGAAGGGCAGCTCATCGACATCAAGCGCCGGGCGGGCTTCGAGTCCATAGATGACCTGCGCGAGAACTTTGCGCCCACCTGGGCGGAGGCGTAGGCATGGCTGACGATTGGCTGGGGAAAGTCCGGGGCCACGTAGGCGAGGCCAAGGGGCGTTTCGACACCGACCGGAGGGAGCGCGAGGCGGCCGGGAACGCGCCGGCCAGCAAGAACATCATCCTGACCGAGCGCGAGGTGCGCGGCGAATGGGACGCCAACCGCGTGCTGTTTACCACGCTGGGCGGCCAAGCCCGGCCCATCACCGCCGAAGACCTGGCGGCCTTCCGCCACAACATGCGCCAGGCCGAGCGCCGATTCGAGGGTAGCAAGGGAATCACCGCGCGCCAGGTGATCGACCTGGCATCCTCGACCCCGCTGGGCTATGTGAGCAACAAGCCGGGCCAGCCACGGAGCGACATCGACAAGGCGCGCCGGGAAATCACGATGGGTGTGCCGGTATCGGCGCTCAACGGTACCATCCGCTTCATCACGAACGCTGGCCCGGACTCGAAGAAGGTAAGCCGGCACCATGTCGTGGTAAACCTGCACGAGTTCGAGGCCGCCGCCGCGCAACTGGCGGCCACGCCGAACGACGGCAAGGGCGGGAAGTCGTCCAAGCAGATCGCCAACTGGCTGCGCAAGCAAAAGCTGTCCTTCGACTGCGATTGCGAGCGGCACCGCTACTTCTTCCGGTACGTCGCTACCATCGGCGGGTTCGCAGCCGGCCGGAAAGAGACGGGCTACCCTAAAATCCGCAACCCGAAGCTGATGGGTGTGGCCTGCAAGCACGTCCTGCGCGTCATGACCGAGCTGGAATCGTCCAACGCCGTCCTGCGCTTCCTCGAAAAGCACCTGGCGAGCGTGTCCGAATACAAGGCGAACACTACAGTCAAGCAGGTGGAGGCTGAAGAAGCCCTCCGGTTCAAGGTCCCGGCGCGCATCAAGACCAGCGAGCAGCGCGTCGCAGAAGCCCGGAAGGTTCGGGAGAAGGCCGCGCTCGCGCGCGCCGCGAAGGTGGCCGCGTCGAAGCCGCCGAAGAAGACCGCACCAGCCTCGCGCCGCGCCGCCAAGACGGCCGCCGAGACGGCCGCCGAGACGCTGGGCAAGCAGTTTGACATGTCGCCCGAGCAGGTCATGGCGATTCTGGCCGCGCAGGCCAAGGCGAAGTAGGGGAGGGTAGGCGATGCTCAACAACGTGCCCGAGGCAATCAACCGCATGACTCGCAACGTGGTCATGAACCACCCGAACACCTACTCCTGCCAGGTGTTCCGCAAGACCATCACCCGCACGGCACCGGATTTCGCTGCCGGCGCGCCGACGATGGGCGGCCTGGGCGTGCTGGATTCGATGGACGAAGAGCAGTTCGAGTACGTCTTCCTGGGCAACGGCTTCGCCATGCCGGCCGAGGGCTTCGCGCCCGCGCCGATGGTCAAGCGCGGCGACGCCAACATCGGCTCTGGGGAAGAGTTCCGGTTCCTGATCGAGCCGGAAGAACCGTCCGGGCACCCGGACTGGTTCGACGTGCGCCACCACGACGTGATGTACCTGCTGCTGGGCACCGGGCAGGATGCTCCCCGGCTGGCCTTCGAGATTGTGGGCACGGAAACTACGTCCAACATTCCCCCGTTCACCACGCGGTACATCACCAATCGCCGCGACGACCTGCACGTTCCGGCAGGCGGGTAGCAAACCCGGAAAAACCGCCTCCAGGCGCGGTTTCGCCCCTTTGAGAATAGCGGGCAGTCGGCTACCCGCCGGCGTTCCAGTGTTTGAACTTCTCCGAAAGGACACGAAACCATGACCAAGCGCATCCATCAGAATTACTTCAAGCGCGAGACTGCCGAAGTAGCCCAATTCGTCGATTCCCTGAAAGACAACGCCACCAAGGGGGGCACCTTCGATTCCGCCGCCGCCGCCGATTTCATGGCGACGGCCACCCGCCAGAACACGGGCGTCAAGGTGCCCGAAACCCTCCAGACCGTTCTGGACGAGGTGAAGGGCGACGATGCAACCGCCCTTGTCACCCGCGCCGTTCTGGACGGTGTTTCCGTTTACGAAGCCCAGCACGGCGCCCCGGCGCCGGCCGACGTGATCGAGCTGGCGCTGCACTCCGCCTACGCCACGACCGAAGCCGCGCGCCGCAAGTTCAGCCTGGACTCGGCGACTTCGGCGCACCACGATCAGCTCTCTCTGCAACCGAACCGCGCCGTGGTGGCGATCCTGGCTACCCTGGGCGAGGCGATCCCGTTCGCGCACTACCTCCCCGCCGACATCAGCTCCAACGAGGCCCGCCTGGCGATCATGACGCACCACACCGGCAACGAGTTCGGCGCCTACGCGCAGGGCGCGCTGCTGGACGGCGTGGCCTCGGGCAACGCCTACATCACTTCCAGCCGCGTGCATACCTCGACCCCGGCCGCCGACACCGGCGCCGTCACCGGCAAGATCACCAAGAAGCAATCCACCGAGGACAGCTGCGACCCCGCCGCCGGCGACCTGAAGCTGCTGCGCGGCCGCACCATCGTCTATGTGGATGGCCGCGTGGCTGCCCGCGAGGTCGATTCGTCCGGCAGCGGCAATTCGGCCGTGTCCGGCACCATCATCGTCGGCGACACCAGCTACGCCATCGGCGGCACGATCAACACCGACACCGGCGTCTACGCGCTGACCACGACCCCGGCGCTGCCGGAAACGGTTCCCGTGGTGGTCGAAGGCTTCATCGACTTCGAGCGCGCGCCCGAGTTGACCCCCACGATCATCTCGGCCGTCAATACCTTCTCGCTGTACGCCAAGCCCTGGCGCGTCACCACGCACCAGACCATCGACAGCCGCACGCAGATGGCGAACGAACTGGGCCTCGACCCGTACAGCGAGAGCGTGATTGCCATCCAGGCGCAGTTTTCCAACGAGCGCCACTACGACGTGCTGCGCAAGGGCCGCCGCCTGGCCGCGCTGAACACCGCGACCTTCGACTTCGGCGCGGCGCAGGTGCATGTGGATAGCGGCCGTTTCGGCGTGTGGCCCGATCTGGCCTACCCGCTGAGTGTCGTCTCGCAGAAGATGGCCGAGGACACCATGAACCACGGTGTCACCCACCTGTACGTCACCAAGCGCGTGGCCGCGCAGTTCCTGGGCCTGCCCGGCACGCTGTTCCAGCCCTCGGGCATCGCCCCGCGCCCCGGCATCTACCGCCTGGGCCGCCTGTTCGGCCAGTACGATGTGTACTACACGCCGAAGGGCCTGGTCGAGACGCTGACCAGCGCCCAGATTCTGGCCGTGGGCCGCGCCACCGACGTGACGCGCAACCCGGTGGTGCTCGGCGACGCCGTGCCGCCCACCGTGATCCCGCTGGCCGTCAATGCCGACCTGCGCCAGGGCGCCGGCTTCTACGCCCGCAACTTCACTGCCGTGAATCCGCACGACCCCTCGGCGCGCGGCTTCGCCCTCATCAACGTCACCAACATGTAAAGGACGGATGGAGCCATGACCCGCACTGTTGAACTGGGTGCTCCTTCCCTGACCGGGAAGGACGCCAACGACCTCGTCGCCGAGGTTTTCGCCGATGCCGCGTATCCCCTGAAAGTGGTGGTGCAGAATCACATGCCCCAGGACGTGGTGTTCCCCGAGGTCGAGGGCCTGTTCCTGCGCCACGTCGCCAACCGCAAGGACAGCCAGAAGACGGTGTTGATCGCCGATCACGACCTGTTCCAGCGCCTGGCGTCGAGCGTCGAGCAGATCGCCGAACTGAACCGCTGCGAGCTGGCGCTGACCCTCTCGGAAGTGGCCGACGCCCCCGCCGACACCGACGCCGCCGACACCGACGCCGCCAGGAAGCCGTCCGATGGCCTGAGCTACGACCAGATCAAGGACGCGCTGAAGGCCAGGGGCATCGAGTTCCCGGCCAACGCCAAGAAAGTCGACCTGGCCGCGCTGCTCGATGCCGACGCCGCCGCGAACGCTTGATCGAGGGGAGAGGCCATGAGTACCGCTTTCGTGCGACAACTGGGTTCGGAATCGGGCGTGCAGCTCAACCCGCTGCGCGACAACTCCGAAATCCCGACCACCGACAATTCCGATCAGGTGTTCGGCATCATGATGCGGGCTACCCGTGGCCGCATCGACAAGCCGTTCGCCGTGGATCGCGGCAACGTGTTCAAGAAGCTGGGCAGCGGCGAGCAGGTGCGCCTGTCCGCCCTCAACGAGGCGTGGGTGCATGTGGTGGAGGCGCTGAACAAGGGCGCCTACCAGGCCATCGTCCAGCGCCTGAGCACGTCGGCCGCGTCCATCAAGTACGCCGTGGTGGCGCAGGAGATGAGCACGGGCGAAAACCCGGCTCCGACCGGCGATTTCACCTTCACCGTGTCCGAAACCCTGCCGGCCACGCCGTACCTGTTCGCCGTCAAGCACCTGGAGTGCTTCAACGACGGCATCGTGCTGGAGTTCCGCGCCGAGGAAACGAGCTCGGGCGGCCTGCCGGCCGGCAACGACAAGCTGACCCTGCGCCTGCGCGACAAGGACGGCAACCTGCTGTACGAGTTCTACGGCTCGCTGAAAAGCGACGCCAAGGACGACTACGGCAACTCGGCCTACCTGCCCGACGTGGCCCTGGCGCAGACCGACGCGGTGGAAATCACCACGGGCGTTACCGGCGCCTTGGCCGTGATCGACGCCGATTCCGTGGCCTACGGCTACGACGACAACGGGCAGCAGAAATGGGCGAAGTCCGGCACGCTGGTGTGCTTCGTCGAGGGCGGCACGGCCTACACCACGCAGGACTACATGGGCGCGCGCGAAAAGCTGCAATACACGCAGTTCGACTACGCCTACCTCTCGTCCGGTGGCACGCAGGCCCCGGCCCTGCTGGCGCAGCTCGCCCAGCTCGCGTTCGACACGAACCGCCAGCTCCGCTTCGGCATCCCCGGCAATCTGACGCCCGAGGCGGCCGTCGCCTTCGTCAATCAACTCAACATGGGCGCCAGCCAGACCGCGCACCTGATGCACGCCTTCTGGGCGCCGCTCAAGTCCGACGACCCGACCGGCGTCAACCCGCATGGCTACTTCGGCGCCGAGACGCTGAACATCGCCTACGGCTGCGGTCGCAACGCCCAAAAGAACGCCAAGGGCTTCGCGCCGAAGAACTACCCCATCGCGGGCCGGGAATGGCCGCTCCAGCGCACGCGCATCGTGCAGACCTACTCGCCGACCAACCAGGAACTCAACCTGCTGGCGCGCGCGAAGATCAACCCGGTGATCTACGAGACCTACACCGGCGGCGGCCGCTACGTGTTCCGCGACTCGCTGACTTGCGCGCTGGTCGAGTCGAGCCTGAAGAAGCTGATCGCCGTGGCGGATATGTCCACCAGCATCGACGAGTCGGTGACGCGCGCGGCCAAGGATTTCCTGCAACTTCCGATGGACGTGTCCGTAAAGAAGATGCGGGACTTCCTGGCCACCCTGTTCGAGGGTGCGCAGGCGTCCGGCTGGCTGGTGCCGTCGAACGACCCGCAGATGAACGGCGCGGCCTGGGCCTACGACGTGCGCCCGAACGAGCAGCGCCCGTATGACGCGATGGACGTGTCGTACTGGCTCCGCTACGACGGCACGAACCGCCAGACCTTCGTCACCCAGACGCTGACCCGCTAACCCATCACCGAGAAGGACATCGACATGAGCATGAGCGAACTGCTGCGCGGAGCGATGAAGCGCCGCGAACCCGCCAAGGTGCTGGACTCGACCGGCGACGAGCCGAAGCTGTCCGGCGCCGACGACTACACCCTCCGCTACATCAAGCTGTCGACCGTCGCGGCCTTGCATCAGTGGGTGGAAACCGACGACCTGGACGATGGCGAGAGCATGGCCGGCCGCCTGCTGGCCCTGTTCGTGGGCATCGCCGACGCCAACCACGACGGCGACGTTACCGAGGACGAGCAAGGCGTGCTGGAAGTGGCGCTGGGCGCGGCCTGGGATTACCTGGTCAAGGCCGGCGTCACCGAGGAAGACGCGGGCGCGCTACTGAACGATTGGGACGACGACGTGGCCGACCGCGTGCGCGACCTGGTGGCTTCGGTGCTGCCCGACGGCGACGACGAGGCCGGCGCCGAAATCGACAACTTCGTGTTCTCGGACGACGACAACGCGCCGGTGCTCGATGCGGCGTACCGCAAGGTCATGGCCGTGCGCGGCGGCAAGAAGGTGCGCATCAACAAGCGCATCTCCGGCCACGCCCACCTGTCGCCCAAGCAGAAAGTCGCCATCAAAAAGGCCGGCATGAAGAGTCATTCGGCCGGCGCCATGATGCGCCGCATGAAGTCGATGCGCGTGCGCCACAAGGCTGGCCTGTAACCGAACTACTGCCGTGGGACTTGGGCGCCGCTGTGCTACCGCCGGCGGCGCCGTTTTTTTACCATGTCGACCACCTCTCCAAGCCTCGTAAATCCGACCCTGTCCTCGCTGTGGGACGGGCTTTCCCCGTACCTGATCGCATCGTTCTATCAGGTGCGCAGGGTCGGCCAGGGCCGGGATGCCTACTGGGAGAGAATCGCGGATTCCCCCATCGTCAAGGCTCCGCTGACCGACGCCAACCTGGAGATGGTGCTCAACTGGCAAAGCCCGTTCGAGCAGGCCGGGCCGGAAACCCGGGCGCCGGCGATCTTCGCCATGTTGCAATCGGGGACGCTCCAGCCCGTCATCGACGCGCTGAACCCGCTCAAGAGCGATAAGCAGACCTCCGGCAAGTACGAAGCTGGCACGGGGACGTTGAGCCAGTTCGAGGGGCGCACCGGCATCACGAAATTGAACTCTACCCAGGTGTTCAACGGCATGCCGCCGGTGAAGATCACGGTGACGGCGCTGTTCCGGGCCTGGGCCAATGCCGCCACGGAGGTCGAGGCCCCGTTCGAGCAGTTGATGCAATGGGCGCTGCCGGTTCATCTGGACGCGGACAGCACCATCCTTTCCAGGGCCGCGGAAGCGGTCAAGGGCGGCCGGGATTGGGTGGATGCGCTGATGCCGTCGCAGTCGCCCGTGAAGATCGCCATGCAATACAAGGGGCGGTGCTACTCGCCTCTGGTGATCGAATCCATTGGGGTGCCGTTGAACTCCCCTGTCACCAGCGAGGGGAAATACGTCAGTCTGCTGGTGCCGCTGACGCTGTGCTCGCTGACGGCCATCGACCGCAAGGATTGGCGCGACTCCCAGCGGTCGGAGCTGTAATGGCCGCGCTTGAACTGCACCAATACCGCGCCATGCTCTAGTACATTGTAAAATATAAATAGTCGTATTCTCTGCTATAATTCCTCCGACGACAACCGGACAGGAGGAAAGAGATGGCACCGCGATACCGGGTGACGCTCACGCAGTTAGAGCGAGACGATCTTGAAAAGCGATCGACAACAGGAACACGAGCAGCGAAGACCGTGCTCTATGCTCGTGCGCTCCTTCTTCTGGATGCCGGAGAGGGGGGGCCGAAATGGCAGGTGTCCGATGTTGCGCAAGCGTTAGGAATGGTTCCAAAGACACTCGAACGGCTCAAGCGGCGATTCGTCGAAGAGGGGCTTGAGGCATCCCTGCAACGCAAAGAGCGGGAAAGCCCCCCACGCAAGGTCATTTTTGATGGCGACTTCGAGGCCAAGCTGCTGTCTATCGCGTGTTCGGAGGCACCGCCAGGGCGGACGCGTTGGACGGTACGGCTACTGGCCGAAAAGTTGGTGGAGTTGAAGATTGTCCCGTCGGTATCGGCCATGACGGTGTGTAACACACTAAAAAAAACGAACTTCGACCTCACTTGCACAAGTACTGGAAAATCCCGCAGGATGGCGACGCGAGCTTCGTAGCCGCGATGGAGGACGTACTGGAGGTATATCACCGTCCATATACGCCAGATTACCCCGTGGTCTGCATGGACGAATCGAGCA
>JAISQQ010000384.1 GCA_031274075.1 Accumulibacter sp. | reverse complement strand
CGCTAAAGCGCGGTCTGCCGGCGCGATGAAATGACGCCGGTATTGACGCCCATCCAGTTGAGGCCGCCGAACAGGCGGGCGTATTCGATCTTGACGCAGCGGTCCATGACCACTTCCAGTCCGGCCTCCTCGGCGATTTTCCGGGCTTCTTCGTTGATCACGCCGATCTGCAGCCAGAGCGTTTGCGCGCCGATGGCCACCGCGTCGCGCGCGATCGGAACACAGTCCTTTGGTTTGCGGAAAACGTCGACGAGGTCGACCGGGAAGGGAATCGAGCGAAGATCGGGATAGCATTTCTCGCCCAGAATCTCGGGATATTTCGGATTGACCGGGACGATCCGATAACCGTGCTGCTGCATGTACTTCGCCGCGAAAAAACTGGGGCGATACCAGTCGCCGGAAAGCCCGACGACGGCCAGCACACGCGCGCGGCGCAGTAGCCGCCGCAGGGTAAGGATGTCGCTCATGCCCAACTCCCCGCGAATAGGAAAGACAGCCCTCTTCCCTTTTCAGCGTTTTGCGTTTTAGTGTAGACCACGATTATTTCCTTCCCGTCATTCCGGCGCAAGCCGGAATCCAAGAATTTTCGGCGCAGGCCGGAATCCAGGAATTCGAGCAACGAACCGGGTCCCGGCTTGCGCCGGGACGACGCGCCTAGACCTAAACCAAGGTTCATGCGATGAAATTCAAGCCGAAAATGCTTTATGAGCTTCCGGAATGCAATGAAGATCGCGCCTCGAAACGCCGCGGATCAGGAATTGCACCAGACCGGAGGACGTTTGTCGATGAAAGCGGAAATGCCCTCCCGCGCGTCGAGCGACTGGAGATTATTCACCATCACGCCTTGCGCGTAGGTGTAGGCGGCGGCGAGCTGCGGTTCCGCGGCCTGGCGATAGAAGGCTTCCTTGCCGACGGCCAGCGTATGGCGCGATTTGGAGGCGATTTTTGCCGCCAGCGCGTTTACCGCGGCGTCGAGTTCCTGTTCGGGCACGATGTCGTTGACCAGGCCGAAGCGCAGCGCGGTCGGCGCGTCGATAAAGTCGCCGGTCAACAGCATCTGCATGGCATGCTTGTGACTGACGTTGCGCGACAGCGCGACCATCGGCGTGGAACAGAAGAATCCGATGTTGACGCCGGGCGTGGCGAAGCGGGTGGTATCGGCGGCGATCGCCAGGTCGCAGGTGGCGACGAGCTGCGTTCCGGCGGCCGTGGCGATGCCATGCACCCGCGCGATGACCGGCTGCGGCAGCGAGACGATGCGCTGCATCAGTTTCCCGCAAGTAGCGAAAAGTTTCTCGGCGTAGGCGGGGTCAAAGCCGGTGGCGCGCATTTCCTTGAGATCGTGTCCCGAGCAGAAGGCCGGGCCCGCGCCGGCGAGGACGACGACGAAGGCGCCCGGGTCCGCCGCGATGGCGTCGAATTCGGCGAGCAGGACCTCGATCATCCGCTGCGAGAGCGCGTTGCGCGCGCGCGGACGGTTGAGCGTCAGGTAAACGACGCCGTTTTCCTGTGTCTTCGAGACGAGCGGTTCTTGCGGTTCTTGCGGCTCTTGAATATTGGGCGCTTCTTGCGCGTTCGCTGCCATGATGTTTTCCTTTATGCTGTGGTCAAATCGTCGGACGGGTCATTTCTTGCGCAGCATGCCCGTCTGGTCTACCTGGCGCAGGACGGAGAGTTCCTTTTCGTCCGGCTCGGGCGCCGGCGCGGCGTCTTTCGCGATTTTCAACTCCCAACCGGTGTTGGCACGGATTTCCTCGACACTCGAAAACGGAAACCAGGCGGCGAGCTCGAACTCTTTCGTTTGCGGGTGCGGACGCAGGATGCCGAGCGTGGTGACGATGGCCGAGGGGCCGCCGCCGGTGAAACCGTAGCGCTGGCGCGCGTCGACGCCATCGAGATAGCCCGGCGAAGAGATGTATTCGACCTGGTCGACGAAGCGTTTTTTCTCGTGCGCCGCCATGATGATGAAACGCCGCGCGCCGCTGGCAATGTCGTTGGCACCGCCCGCGCCGGTCAGGCGGGTCTTGGGCGGGTGGTAGCGTTCGCCGATTTCATGCCCCCAGATTCCGGTCGTATTGACGTTGCCGAACTTGTCGACCTGCGCCGCGCCGATCACGCCGACGTCGCAACGTCCGGAAGCGACCAGGAAACCGAGCGCGTCGAGCGCGTTGGTGAAGCTCACGGCATTGGAAGAGATGCGGTTGCACTCGATTCCCCAGGGCAGGCCGCCGACCGGCGTCGCCCCGAAAACGCCGCCCTCGGTGATCGAGCGGACATTGGGCGCGTGATGCGCCTGCGCGAAATAGCCCGCCAGCATCGAGAGGCCGACGCCGAAAATCGCCAGCTCGCCGTCGCGCACTTCCCGGC
Organism: Accumulibacter sp.; assembly: GCA_031274075.1. Taxonomy (GTDB): domain Bacteria; phylum Pseudomonadota; class Gammaproteobacteria; order Burkholderiales; family Rhodocyclaceae; genus Propionivibrio. The sequence goes on along the minus strand of JAISQQ010000384.1, from coordinate 5,559 downwards.
CGGTGGCGATGGCCATCATTTCCTGCCGTGTAAAGGGAAGATCCGTGCTCATCGGGCGTCTCCTTTCGAAGCGTTTGGCGCGAGAAGCGACTCGATTTCTTCGCGTGGCTTGATCCATTTCCGGTAGGGGTCGAGCAGGAAGCTCGACGAACTCTTTTCCAACTGGGCGATGGTCTCGCCGCCGATCCGGGCGAGATAGTCGTCGACGCTATCGACGCCGCTCACGAACTCGTCGATATAGCGCGCCGTGCCTTCCTCGGAAGCCAGTCGCTCGTTCATCAGGCGCATATGCTTCTCGTCGATGTCGTAGGCTCCCGGCGAGCCTTGCGGCCAGGCGGCGAAAGGCTGCCAGACGACGGCGTCGACGACGACTCCGGGAATGCGCACGAGGTTCGGAAACTGGCGGACGCAATCGGCGTCGACGATGTAATCGGCGAGCAGCACGACTTTTTTCGCCGCGCGCGACAGCTCGAAGCGGCTCCATTCGGTGCCGATCATGATCGCGTTGCCCTCGGGGTCGGAGAGGGTGACGTGGATCGCCGCCAGGTCGGGCCTGAGCGGAGAAAGCGCGCCGAGTTTCTGTCCGGTGAAGGGATCGGCGATCGTCGGAATCTTCCCGTCCGACGGGTGCGCGTCGGGCGAAAAAGCGCTGCGCCAGGCGATATCCGAGCCGACGTTGACCGTCGTGGGAACGAACGGCCAGTTCATCGCCCCACCGAGAAAACGCAGGGCCATCGAAAGATTCGAATAGTCTTCCAGGACGAGGCGTCCGCTCTCGACGGCGCGCCGCAGGCCGTTGGCGAAACCGAAAACCTCCAAGCCGGAGAAGCCGCATTCGGCCTTGTCGACCGCGCCGGCCGCGGCCAGCAGGTTGAGTTGCTGGGAATTGCAGTGAAACAGCGCGTGCAGCTTTTTACGCCGCTGGCGCAGCAGCTCGCGCCCGAAAGCGATGGCGTCCGAGCCGACCGGCAAGGCGGCGCCGCTGGCGTACTGGATGCCGTCGGAAGTAAAACGCGAGACGGCCTCCTTGAGTGAAATCAGTTTGTTCGAGATCATGATTGTGTCATTTCAGCGTCTGGTGGAAGAAGGTGTGCGGCGAACACGGCGAAAAGCGTCCCTCCCGCGATGTTTTGCTCAAGGCTTTTCGTGTTCTCCATGCTTGTCTCCCGTTTCCCGCGCCGCCGCGCCTGAAATCCTGTCCTGCGTGTTTCCCGCATGCGAGTTGGCGTGAAGGTAATCGGAAAACGGCTGTTCTTCGTAAATCGCCTCCGAGACGAAGCGTCCGAGGAGCGAAAAGTCCGCCGGGCGCGTCAGGCTGCCCGTATGACGGTATTCCACATTGCCGTCGGCATCGAGGAAGACGAAGGACGGCGCGGCGAAAATCCGCCATTGCCCGGCAAGTTCCGCCGGCGCGCGCCGCCGCGCCCGCGCGTCGGCGATGGGGACGGTGGAAGCCAGGTCGATCCGCCGCGTCAGGTAGCGGCGCTCGAACTCTTTTTCCACGCCGGGGTCCTGGAAAACATGACGTTTCATTTTCAGGCATTCGGGACAGCCGGGCAATTCGAAGAAAATGACCAGACGACGTCCTTCGCGCCCGGCGGCGCGGATCTCGGCCTGGAGATCGACCGCCTCGACGCCGAACAGCGCCGCCAGCGCCGGCGCGGAAAACGCCAGGGCGAGAAGCGCCAGCGCGAGGCGAACGCGGCGCGCGCGAAAAAGAAGGTCGAGAAGGTCGGCGAACGCCTCGATCATGATCGGTTTCAACGCAGCCAGAAAAGCGTTCGATGGCGCAGTTTGTCCAGCAGCGTCATGCTGGACCAGGTGACCGCGCCGGTATAGATGATTCCCGCGACCATGCGCGGATAGTCGGCGAAATCGGCGTAATACTGGATGAAGCGGCCAAGCCCCGCGTTCGCGCCGAACAGTTCGGCGACCGTCAGCAGGATGAAGGAAAAACCGAGGCCGACGCCCATGCCGGCGAAGACGTGCGGCAGGCTCGCCGGGAAGACGACGCGCGTCAGCGATTCGAGGCGCGTGAAGCCGAGAACGCGCGCGTTGTCGCGGTAACGCGCCTCGATCGACAAGGCGCCGATCGCGGCGTTGTGGAACACCGGCCAGAAAGCGCCGATGAAAACGACGAAGGCGGCGGAGATCTTGAAAGTCGGGAGCACGGCAATGGCATACGGGATATAGACCGTCGGCGGAATCGGCGAGACCACCTTGGCGAAGGGGAAGAAGGCGCGTCCCAGCCCGGGCGAAAGCCCGGCGAACAGCCCCAGCGCCGTTCCGCCGACCACCGCCAGCGTGTAGCCGGGGAGCAGGATGTAAAACGAGGAAACCGTGCCCTTCCAGAGTTCGGGAAGCGAGTCGATCAGCGCCCGGCAGACCGTCGCCGGGGCGGGCAGCAGCGGATTGGCCTGCTGGTCGATGAAATACGACGAGACCTGCCAGGCGATGAGCAGGAAAGCCCACAGCGCCAGCGCTTCCCAGGCAAAAAAGCCGTGCGCGTCGCGCTCTCCGGGGTGTTCCCGGGCCGCCGGAAGCGGATCGTTTTCGGCGTACGGCGGGAGCTCGCCTTCATTCATTTCCGCGGAATTTTCCTTGAGCAGGAGGGTCTTGGACATGGGGCTTCCACCTAATTCGTGGCCAGGCCGGAAATGACGTCCGCGTCGAGCCGCTCGGCGATGTCCTCGCGCAGCTCGCGGAACTCCGCCGAGGCGAAAAACGCGGCGCGCGGACGCGGACGCGCCAGCGGCACGTCGATTTCCGCCAGCAGGCGCTTGCCCTGGCTCGCGCCGAGGAGCGCCACGCGGTCGCCGAGATAGAGGGCCTCGTCGATGTCGTGGGTAACGAAAACGATCGTCCGGCGCGGCGAACTCGCTTTCCAGGCGTCGATCAGCAAATCCTGGAGCTTGCCGCGGTTGACCGGGTCGAGCGCGCCGAAAGGCTCGTCCATCAGCAGCACCGGCGCTTCGAGCGCCAGCGCGCGCGCGATCGCCGCGCGCTGCTGCATGCCGCCGGAGAGCTGCAGGGGATATTTCTCCGCCGCGTCTCCGAGGCCGACGCGCGCAAGATAGTCGCGGGCCAGTTCGAGACGCCGCGAACGGCCCAGATCGGGGTGCGCCTTGGCCACCGCCAGCGCGACGTTCGCCTGCGCCGTAAACCACGGGAAAAGCGAATAATTCTGGAACACCACGGCGCGGTCGATGCCCGGCCCGGCGATTTCGACGCCTTTCCACGCGATGCGCCCGCGCGTCGGCCTTTCCAGTCCGGCGATCAGGCGCAGCAGCGTCGATTTGCCCGAGCCGCTCGGCCCGAGCAGGCTGATGAACTGCCCCTCGGGCACCTTGAGCGTGACCCGGCGCAGGACGGGTTCATCGTTGTAGGCGAAAGAAACGTCGTCGATGTTCAAGCCGCTCAAGCCGCCGACGCCGGAAGAAGGCAAGGCCAGGCTCACAGATTGCGTTCCCTGAACTGGTTCAGGCGCGCCTGGTAGAACGCGTCTTTCGGATTTTCCCTGGCCAGCGATTCGATCGCCCGCTGGTACGGCTCGATGGCGAAAATGGGAGCGAGCGGACGCTTGCCGTCGATGAAGTCCGCGGCGACGAGCGATAGCCAGAATTTCTCCACGCCCTTCACGTTGGGATCGGTCGTCTGGTCGAGGTTCGGCGTATAGAAACTCTTTTCGAGCGTATCGCGGTCGAGCTTGACGTATTTGGCGATCGAATCGATCGTTTCCTTACGGTGATCCTGCGAAAAACGCTCGGCCTGCAGCAGCGCGCGGAGAAAACGCTCGACCAGGGCGGGCTTCTGGAGCTGCGCGCTGCCAACGATCAGGCGGCAGCAAGGATGGCCGGGATAGATGTCGCCCGAGCGGACGATCACCTTCAGCCCCTGTTGTTCGGCGCGCAGATCGAACGGCCCCCAGACGACGCCGGCGTCGACCTGCCCGGACTTGACGGACTCGATGACCGCGGGCGGATTCTTCAGCTCGAAAATCTCAAGATCGGTGCGCCAATCGATATTGGCGTCTTTCAGCGCGGCGCGGAGAACGGCGTCGCTCGAAGCCAGGCGGACGGTAGCGACCTTCTTGCCGCGCAGGTCGGGAATCGAGCGGATTTCGGCGGCGCGCTCGGGCTTGACGATGACCGAACCGTCCTGCCCCATGATGCCGCCGACGATCTTGATGTCCGATCCCTTGGAATAGAACAGCAAGGGCGCGGGCGTGCTGAACGATCCCGTGTCCAGCTTGCCGCTGATCACCGCGTTGATGCCGTCGGCCGAATTCTGGAATTCGATGAGTTCGACGTCGAGGTTTTCTTTCTTGAAAAACCCCTGCTCGTAGGCGATGAAATATTTCGCGTGCCCGATGGCGGGCAAATAGCCGACGCGCACGGGTTCCGCCGCCGCAGACCCCGCGGCGGCGAGCAGCGCGCCAGCGATGGAAACGGCAAAAACAGACTTGAGTAAAGATTTCACGGATACCTCCAGGTAAAGATCAGAAGACAGAAGACAGAGGACGGAAGACAGTAATATTTGTGGGCGCAAAGCGCCCGGTAACTGAACTGTCCTCCGGCTACTGGAATCTGTCTTCCGAGCATGATCGTGTATTCATGCGGAAAAAACGAAGAATTTTTCTTGCTAAGCTTATTCGTTTTTCTTTATAAGAACCTGTTCACGGTCTTTTCTGGGAGCGCGGCAGGGCCATCGCACTCAGTGGCGTTGTTGGCATCGTGGTGATTTTCCTGGGGCGCGGGTCTCCGGCTCGCCTGGACGTTGGCGCCAGACCGTCGGTACCCCTCGTAGGGCGGGAAAGCGCAGCGCCTCCCGCCGGTCGTTCTCTCCGGCGGCATCGCCGCCGCTCATCGTATTCAACGGCCTTTGAATAGTGCGGCGCGTTGCGCCGTAAAAAGGATCGGCGGGAGGCGCTACGCTTTCCCGCCCTACCGAACCGTCGCTGTTTTCACGCACACCGGTCGACTTTACGTTCAAGAGAAGATCGTAAACAGGTTCTAAGCACAGAGCCGTCGTCCCGGCGCAAGCCGGGACCCAGTTCGTTCATCAAACTCCTGGATTCCGGCTTGCGCCGCAATGATGATCGCCGATAAAAGCGGCTGGCCGGCTGGGTTTTGAATTCCTGGGAGCGCGGGGCTTCCGCCCCGCAACAGCGGGAAATGATACGACCACCGCTGTTGCGGGGCAGAAGCCCTGCGCTCCCAGAAATGCTGGCCTTCCCTGGCGCAAAACCGCCGAACGCCTCCCACCGGCCCGCCTGCTTCCTGAAAGTCAAATGCGGTCGCCCCGGCCTCGTCATGACAACTTGAATATCAACGATTTCTTTCAACTATTTACGACATTCGCGTAAGCGATCAGAGCGATTGCATTTGACAAATTGTTTGTTGGGCTTCATCGCTTTCAGCCCAGGCGACGCTGACCGTCAGTGAAGGGTTCGGACGGCGTCCGGGGAAAGTTCCGTCGCTTTCACGATCTCATCGATCGACAAGCCCAAGCCAAGAAGCCTCCGGGCGATGACAAGCTGCGCTTTCTCACGGCCTTCTT
>JAISQQ010000383.1 GCA_031274075.1 Accumulibacter sp. | reverse complement strand
AAGCTCAAATGATCCCGCCGCGTTTCAGCTCCCAGTAGCGGTTGACCAGCGCCACCGGCAACTGCCGCGGCGAGGTGTCGAGCAGGTGCGCGCCCTGCGCGTGCAGGCGGGCGAACTGGCGCTGCCGCGCTTGCAGGTATTCGATGGCGGCGGCATAGCCGAGCGCGCCGTCGAAGTCGGCGATTTCGTCCTTGCGCAGCTTGTCCAGCCCGGTCTCGCGCAGGCTGGCGAGCAGCACCAGGTGGCGTTGGCGCAACTGCCTCAGCGCCGGCAGCAGCGTCGCGTCGTCCTCGTCGCGCAGGTTGGTCAGCAGGATCACCAGCGAGCGCTTGCGCAGGCGCCGGCACAGGAGGTCGCTGGCGGCGAGGTAGTCGGAAGTCTGCGCCGAAGGTTGCAGATCATACGCGGCGTCGAGCAGCATCGGCAGCGCGGCGGCCGATTTGCGCGGCGGGAAAAAACGCGGCGCGGCGTGGGCGAAGGTGCCGAAACCGACGGCGTCGCCCTGGCGCAGGGCGACGTAGGCCAGCAGCAGCATGGCGTTGAGCGTCAGGTCGAAGTGCGACAGCGCGTCGTCCCGGGTCAGCATGCGCTGCCCGCAGTCGAGCAGGAAAACGATCTGCTGGTCGCGCTCGTCCTGATACTCGCGCGCGATCAGCTTGCGCATCCGCGCCGTGGCTTTCCAGTCGATGCTGCGCGGCGGATCGCCGCGCCGGTACTCGCGCAACTGGTGGAAATCCGAGCCTTCGCCGCGCCGCCAGCGGCGCAGCACGCCCATCTGCGCCAGGCGGTTGTCGGTCGCCAGCAAGGCGTATTGCGTCACCCGCGCGAAGTTCGGATAGACCCGCACTTCCGCCGCGCCGGCGCAGCGATGCTGCGCGCGCCACAGGCGGAACGGGGAATCGAGGCGCAGATGCACTTCGCCGAAGCGATGGTCGCCACGCTCGTTGGCGGTCAGGCGATACGCCGCTTCGACCCATTCCCCCGCGCCGACGCTGAACGGCAGCGGCAGGTCGCGCACCGCGAAGGCGTCGGGGTGGTGGTCGAACAGCACCCCGCGCAGCCGTCCTCCGTTCCAGCCGGCCAGAGGCTGCACGCGCAGGCGGATCTTCTGCTCGACGCCCAGCGGCCAGACCGCGGCCATGCGCCGCTCGACGCGCAGCGGGTTGCCGCGGCTCGATGCCAGCCACGCGTCGGCCAGCGCCGCCGCCAGCAACAGCAGGCCGGCCGCCTGCCAGAGCGGCAGCGCCGCCGGGACCGGGATGGCGGCGACGGATACGCCGGCCCACGCGGCGGCGGCCAGCAACAGGTTGCGGTGCGGCAGCAGCATTGAAGCCAAGCCTCCCGGAGACGCTCAGGAACGCGGCGCCGGAACGCCGTCGAGCAGGCTGACGAGCAGCGAATCGGCGCTGAAGCCCTCGATTTCCGTCTCCGGCGCCAACGCCACGCGGTGGCGCAAGGCCGGCAGGGCGACGCGCCGGACGTCGTCGGGCGTAACGAAGGCCTTCCCCTGCATCAAGGCCGCCGCCCGCGCCGCGCGCACCAGCGCGATGCTGCCGCGCGGCCCCGCGCCGACCGAAAACCCCTGGTGCTCGCGCGTGGCGCGCGCGATGCGCACGGCGTAATCGAGCACGCGCTCGTCGACATCGACCAGCGCCGTGGCGCGTTGCAGCACCTCGACCTGCTGCGGCCCGAACACCTGCCCGACCGCGTCCACGCCCAGGGTCGCGCCGCTCCGCTGCTCGGTCACGCTGCGCGTCAGCGCCGCCTCCTCGCGGGCGTCCGGGTAATCGATGCGCACCTTGAGCAGGAAACGGTCGAGCTGCGCCTCGGGCAGCGGATAGGTGCCTTCCTGCTCGATCGGGTTCTGCGTCGCCAGCACCATGAACGGCTTGGGCAAGGGGCTGGCCGCGCCTTCCAGCGTCACCTGGTATTCCTGCATCGCTTCGAGCAGCGCCGATTGCGTCTTGGCCGGCGCGCGGTTGATTTCGTCGGCCAGCAGCAGATGCGTGAACACCGGTCCCTTGCGGGTCACGAAGCTATTGCTGGAAGCGTCGAAGAAGGTATGGCCGACCACGTCGGAAGGCATCAGGTCGGGCGTGAACTGGATGCGCGCGAACTGGCCGGAGAACGCCTTGGACAGCGCCTTGACCAGCAGCGTCTTGCCGAGGCCGGGCACGCCTTCGAGCAGCACGTGCGCCTCCGCCAGCAGGCCGATCACCACCTCCTCGATCACCGCGGCCTGCCCGATCACCGCCTTGCCCAGTTCGCCGCGCAAGGCTTGCAGCAATGCGGCGGCTTTTTGCGTCTGTTCCTGCGTCAATGTGCTCATGAATGGTCCTAAGGTCAGGGGACAGCAGACAGATGACAGAGGACAGTCAGTTACCGGGCGCTTTGCGCCCGCAAATACGACTGTCTTCCGTCCTTTGTCTTCTGTCCTCTGAGATGTTCATGCGATGAAATGTGTCAATGAAATGTGTCGATACTTGGAGCATTTTACGTTTTAGTGCAGGCCGCGACTATTTTCACTTGGTCATTCCCAGGGCATTGCCTGCGCAAATGTCGCAAACAGCCGCAAAAAATATTTTATATTCAATTACTTATGTGTCGGCAAAAGGCCTTTCATCGCGCGTGAAGAAATGAACCCGATCGTCGAGCCTCCGGAACCTGGGAGCGCGGGGCACCAGCCCCGCAACAGCGATGGTCGTGTCATTCCCGCTGTTGCGGGGCGGAAGCCCCGCGCTCCCAGGAAACCCGGCCGGCCTTCCTGGCACAAAACCGCGAACGCCTCCCTTCGGCCGGCCTGCTCCCTGAAAGTCCTGTGCGCTCGCCCTGGACTCGTCGTGACAACTTGAATGTCAACGATTTCTTTCAACTA
>JAISQQ010000219.1 GCA_031274075.1 Accumulibacter sp. | reverse complement strand
CGCAACTGCCCGCAGCCGCCGTCGACCTCTTGTCCCGCCGAATCGCGCAGGCAGGCGACGATTCCGCGCCGGCGCAATCGCCCGACCAGCGCCTGGCTTCTTTCCGGGGCGGGACGCCTGAAACCGGCGCCTTCCACGGCGTTGAAGGAAATGAAGTTCATCATGGCGTATTTGCCGCCGAGCAGGGAAGCCAGGCGATCGATCTCCGCGTCCGAATCATTGACCCCGTCGAGCAAGGTCCATTGATACTGGATCGGGTAGCCGACGGCGCGCGCGTAGCGCTCGCCCAGCGCCACCAGTTCGTCCGGCGCGATGCGGGGCGCCTTGGGCAGCAGGCGGGCGCGCAGCTCCGCATCGGTGGTGTGCAGCGAAAGCGCCAGCGCCGGTTTGACGCGCCCGCGCGGCAAACGCTCGAACACCCGGCGATCGCCCACGCTGGAGAAGACCAGGTTCTTGTGGGCGATACCGCCCTCGCCGCCGAGCAGATCGATGGCCTCGAGCACATTGTCGAGGTTGTGCGCCGGCTCGCCCATGCCCATGAACACGACCTTTTTCACCGCGCGCAGCCGGCGCGCCAGCACCACCTGCGCCACGATTTCAGCGCCGCCAAGCTGGCGCAGCAAGCCGCCCTGCCCGGTCATGCAGAACAGGCAGCCGACGGCGCAGCCGAGCTGCGTCGATACGCACACGCCGTCGCGCGGCAATACGACGCTCTCCACGATCTGGCCGTCGTTCAGGGCGACCAGCAGCCGCGCCGCGCCATTGCCGTCGGCGTGCCTGGAATGCAAACGGGCCAGTTGGCCGAGATCGTCCGCGAGCCGCGGCAGGGCGTCGCGTAGCGACAGCGGCAGGAAATCCGCCGCCGCCCGCCGCCGCCCACCAGCGTCGAGCGGCTGCCCGCGCAGCCAGGCGCGCATCACCCGCCGCTCGTGGCACGGCTTGGCGCCGAGTTCGCGTAGGCGCTCTCGTAACTGGACGATTTGCATGGGAGGCAAATCCTACACCCTGGAAAGCCGCGCAATGTAAAACGCGAAAAGGTCTCTGCCCCGCCTGAGCGTTGACGCCAAACCGTCGCCAAATCGTAGGGCGGTCAGGGATCAGCGATCCGTAATTCTTGCGGGCACGAAGCGCCCGGTAACTGAACTGTCCTCTGTCCTCTGTCCTCTGTCTTCTGTCCTCTGACCCTGACATTGCGATGCTCCAGTCGCATACCGAGAACCCCCGGGGGATTTGCTATGATTCGCAGCTTGATCTTTGAATCATTCGTTTTTCAATCCTCGCAGGAAAACATCATGTTGCAGAAACTCGCCTCTTTCGCTGGAATCAAGGGTCCGGTCGTGACCATCGTCATGGACGGTTATGGCTTGTCGAGGACTGGGTTTGGCAGCGCCATTGCCGCCGCCCGCAAACCCAATCTCGACCGGCTGTTCGCCGACTATTCGAACGTCCGCCTGCGCGCGCACGGCACGGCGGCCGGCATGCCGTCCGACGAGGACATGGGCAATTCGGAGGTCGGGCATAACGCCATCGGCGCCGGGCAGGTTTACAGCCAGGGCGCGGCGCTGGTCGCCGGGGCCATCGCTTCCGGCGCGATCTGGCAGGCCGAGGCGTGGCGGGAGATCGTGGCGGGAGCCAGGGCGGGAGCGGGCGGCAAGCCGGGCGCCTTACATTTCATCGGGCTGTTCTCGGACGGCAACGTGCATAGCCACATCGATCACCTCAAGGCGATGGTGCTGCGCGCCAGGGAAGATGGCGTCGCGGCCGTGCGCGTGCATATCCTGCTCGATGGGCGCGACGTTCCGGAGACCAGCGCGCTCGATTATGTCGAGCCGTTCGAGGCTTTCCTGGCCGAAGCCAGCAGCGGCGGCTTCGACGCCCGCATCGCTTCCGGCGGCGGCCGCATGAAGATCACCATGGATCGTTACGAAGCCGACTGGAGCATGGTCGAGAGGGGCTGGGCGACGCACGTGCTCGGGCGGGGAGAGATGTTCGCCAGCGCCGTCGAGGCGATCGAGGCGCTACGCGCGAAGTTTCCCGGGACGATCGACCAGGACTTGCCGGCCTTCGTCATCGGCCGGGACGGACGGCCGGTCGGCACGATCGAGGACGGCGACGCAGTCGTGTTCTTCAATTTCCGCGGCGACCGGGCGATCGAAATCTCGCTGGCCTTCGAGCAGGCGGACTTCAGCAAGTTCGACCGCGTGCGCGCGCCGAAAGTCACTTATGCCGGCATGCTGCAATACGACGGCGACCTCAAGCTGCCCAAGCGCTTCCTGGTGCCGCCGCCGGCGATCCAGGACACCATGGGCGAGTGGTTTTCCAAGGCCGGGATCACCCAGTTCGCGTGTTCGGAAACACAGAAGTACGGGCACGTGACGTATTTCTGGAACGGCAACCGTTCGGGCAAATTCAGCGGGGAAACCTACCAGGAGGTGCCGAGCGACGTCGTGCCGTTCGAGCAGCGTCCGTGGATGAAGGCGGCGGAAATCGCCGACGCCATGATCGCGGCGCTGAACAGCGGCCAATACCGGACCTTGCGCTGCAACTTCGCCAACGGGGACATGGTCGGCCATACCGGCAATTTCCGCGCGGCGACGATGGCCGTCGAAGCCGTCGATCTGTCGCTCGGGCGCATCCTGCCGGTGATCGACGCCCTGGGCGGGGTGGCGCTGATCACCGCCGACCACGGCAACGCGGACGAAATGTACGAGCTCGACAAGAAAACCGGGCAGCCGAAGACCAACGAGGATGGCACGTTCAAGGCGAAGACGGCGCACACCCTCAATCCGGTCCCGCTGATCCTTTACGACAACGCGAGCGGCGGCAAGCTGGGCCTGAAGCAGACGGACAAAGCCGGCCTGTCGAACATCGCCGCGACGATCGCCAACCTGCTGGGCTTCGAGAAGCATGCCAAGTGGGACGAAAGCCTGCTGGAGATCAGGTAGGCGCGGAGA
>JAISQQ010000207.1 GCA_031274075.1 Accumulibacter sp. | reverse complement strand
ACGAATCCGACATGTCTGGCCCGAAAGCGCGTGAGCGCCCGGTCGGGCAGGGTTTGCAGCGATTGTCCCAGCGCCGTGATTTCGCCCGCGTCGGCGCGCAGGGTTCCGCACAACACGGAGAGCAACGTGGTTTTGCCGGAACCCGACGGCCCGACGAGAAACATCATCTCGCCGCGCCGCACGGTGAAATCGACGCCTTGCAGCACGGGCGTCTCCAGCGTGCCCAGGCGAAACGATTTGCGCACGCCGCGCATCCGCACCGAAATTTCCCGCGAGGTTTCCGTCATGGGCGGCTATCCCCTGAACACCACGGCGGGTTCGAGTTTCACCACGCGCCACAGCCCCAGCAGCGCGGCGAACAGGCAAATGCCCGTGATGGCCGCGAACACGCTCACCGGCACTTGCCACAATATCAACGCCGGGGAACGGCCTTCAGGCGCAAGCCAGAGCGCCGCGCCGATCAAGCCCGCGCCCAGCCCGAAACCGACCACGCCGACAAACGCCGCCTGCGCCAGAATCATCCCGGCCAGCGCGCGCGTCTCCGCGCCCATCGCCCGCAACGCGCCGAAATAACGGCTGTTTTCCAGCACGAAACTGTAAAAAGCCTGGCCGGTGATGAGCGTGCCCACCACGAATCCCACCACGACGATGATGGAAATCACAAAAGGGGCCACGTTGGTTTCAAGCATCCAGTCCCACGTCGCCTGCTTGATGCCGTCCTCCGTAAAAGCCTGCAAGCCGGTCGCGTCGTGGATGGCGCGGGCGACTTCGGCGGCCTCCCTGCCCGCCTCGGGCACGGCGAGGATATGCGTCACCATCTTGCGCTGGCTCGCCGCGTAGCCGACCGCGCGGTCGAAAGTGCTGAAAATATAAGCGTTGCCACCGAAAAATGTGAGATCGGTACGGCAGATGCCCACAATGACCGCGCGGCGGTCGTTCATCTCGAAACTGTCGCCGCGTTTCAGCGGTTGCTGCGGGTCGGCGCTCAAAAAAGCCGCCCCGCGCTCATCGATGAAAACCGCGTCCGGCAGGCGCAGGTCATCCAGCGAACCTTCCACAATCCGGGTCGGCGCGCCCAGCAGCGTGGTGGCGTCCAGCCCCACCAACAGCACCGTCCGGCTGACGCCCTGTTCCAGCAGCCGCACCTGCGCCCCGCCAAGATAAAGCGGCGCGGCCCAGCGCACCCCCGCCACCGAGCGGACGCGATCCACTTCCGTGGCACGCAAGGGCTGGCTATCGCCGACCTGTTGCAGCATCGGGTCCGTCACCCAGATCGGGCTGCGGATATTGTCCGCCGTCGCGGAAGAAAGCCTCTGGATGCCATACCAGAGCGCCATGCCCAGCACCATCATCACCGTGGCGGAAGCAATGCCGCTCAACAGGAGCAGATACTTGGCGCGTTCGCCAAACAACATCCGCAGAGCCAGGCCGATCATTGAATCCGTCCTTTCGGGAGGTTAATAGATAGAGTGTTCGATCTATTATAAGGGCGGAACGGGCGAGGCTGTCAAGCATGATAGAATGATTGTTCTATTTTTCGCGAGGCGAAACGGCGGGCGATGACCGCGCGGCGGCTGTTCATCCTGAAACCGTTGCCGCGCTTTGGCGGCCCTTGCGGACCGGAATCTGGAAGAGACCTGAAAAATACCCGGTGATGGCCATCATTGGCATAATGTGCCACCCCTGTTATTCTGAAGCGATCCCCGCACATTGGAGCTTGACGATGCCGACACGAAATGTGGTGCTCAGTGAACATCAACATGAATTTGTCGAGGGGCTGGTACAGTCCGGGCACTACCAGAACGCCAGCGAAGTCTTGCGCGAAGGCCTGCGCCTGCTTGAACAACGTGATCGTATTGAGGCCGCCAGGCTTCTGGCGCTCCAGAAAGCGGCAGCCATTGGCTGGGCGGACGTAGATGCCGGGCGTTACACGGATATTGCGGATGAGGCGCTTGACGACTTTATCGGGCAATTGGGCCACCGTGCCGCGGCGCAAACCCGCCGAGCTGGTTGATGGCGCAATACCGCTTATCCGCCGCCGCGCAGAATGACATCATCGAAATCCTCGGCTGGACGCATGCGCAGTTCGGCAAAAACGCGCGTCTGCGATATGAGCGTCTTATCGTTGCGGCATTGCGTGATCTTGCCGCGCAGCCGGAGCGCGTCGGCAGCATCAAGCGTCCTGAACTTGGCGCGGATGTCCGTTCCTGGCACCTGCGCTTGAGCCGGGAACGTGCGCGTACAGACCTTGGCATCGTCCGTCAGCCCCGCCACTTGCTGATTTACCGGGTACAAGATGATTTCATTGTCATTGGCCGGATATTGCACGACGCAATGGAGCTTGAACGCCATTTGCGTTCCGAGACCCGTTGGGAATAGTTGAAGGTCTTGCTCCGCTTCCGCCCCGCGCGAGATCATACCCGACGCCATCATTACGGTGGCGTAACTGTCAACTATAATAGAACGATTATTCCATTTTTCATGAGGAGAAAAGGTGAGAACGGTCGACCCGGAAAAACACGAGGAACGCAAACGGCAGATTCTCAAAGCGGCCGAGCGCTGCTTTACCCGCGATGGATTTCGCGGCGCGAGCATCTCGGACATCTGCGCGGAGGCAAAAATGAGTTCCGGGCACCTCTATCACTATTTTTCCAGCAAGGAAGCCATCATCAGCGCGCTCGCCGGGGCGAAGCTGGCCCATGCCACCGAGCGCGTCAAGCGCATGCTTGCCAGCGACGACCCGCTCGGCGCTTTCATCGAAGCCAGCCTCAAGGCGAGACAGGAGGAGCCGTACCTGCAAACGCTGGTCCTCAACATGCTCACCGAAGCCATGCGCAACCCGGCGCTGGCCGGTATTCTGAGGGAACACCA
>JAISQQ010000017.1 GCA_031274075.1 Accumulibacter sp. | reverse complement strand
TGGGAGCCAAACCCCGGCCTGAAGGCCGGGGTTTCGGCGACCGTTTTGGGAGGGGATGCAAACCCCTTCCAAAACACGTTAGACCGACAGGCATGAATGCCTGTCGCTAATTTCTTGCTGGGTCGATGCTGTAGCCCAGGCCGCGGTGGGTGACGATGGGATCGCGCCCAGGGAGCGCGGCGCGCAGCTTGGCGCGCAGGGTCTTGATGTGGGTGTCGACGGTGCGTTCTTCGGTTTCCTCGGCGTCGCTCCAGACCCTGTCCATCAGCAGGGCGCGGGAATACACCCGGCCCGGGCGTTCGAGCAGGCAGGCGAGCAGCCGGTATTCGTAGCGGGTGAGGTTGAGCCACTGCCCCTGGCAGGCGATGCGCAGGCCCTCGCGGTCGACCTGGAACGGCGCGCCTGCCGCCGCGTTGGCCGAAGGCGCTTGCGGCGCGCTTTGGCCGTCGCCGCGCGCGCGGCGCAGGATGGCGCGCACGCGCGAGACCAGCTCGCGCGGACTGAAGGGCTTGGCGACGTAATCGTCCGCGCCGAGTTCCAGCCCGACGACGCGGTCGACTTCCTCGGCGCGCGCGGTGAGGAAGAGGATCGGGACGTCCGACTGGCGGCGCAGTTCGCGGCAGACGTCGAAGCCGCTCATGTCCGGCAGTCCGACGTCGAGAATGACCAGCGCGTAGCCCCCGGAAGCCGCGCCCGCCACGGCCTCGCGCCCCAGCCCGCAACGGTCGGTCGCATAGCCCTCGGCGGCGAGCGCGTAGGCCAGCGTGTCGGCGATCGCCGGTTCGTCATCGACGATGAGGATTTTCATGGTTTTCGGAGTTCAGAGGACAGAGGACAGAAGACAGAAGACAGTTCAGTTACCGGGCGCTCCGCGCCCGCAAATATTACTGTCCTCTGTCATCCGTCCTCTGTCCTCTGGACCCCGGAACGCAGCGTGATCACGGTAATCTCCGAAGGGCGGCCCAGGCGGATCGGGAAGCCGTTCCACAGTCCTGTGCCGTTGCTCACGTAGAGTTGCATCGCGCCGATCCGGTACAGGCCGGATACGAATCCTTCGTTTACCGCCTGTACGATGAAGTGCAGGCCGGCAATCTGTCCGCCGTGCGTGTGGCCCGAAAGCTGCAAATCGACGCCGGCCCCGGCATTCTTCCGGGCCTCGCGCGGCTGATGCGCCATCAGCAGCACCGGCGCGTTCCCCGGCGCGCCGGCCAGCGCCGCCGCGATGTCCGGCGTCGGCAGGCCGAAGCGCGCCGCGTTGCGGTCCGTCGTTCCCGCCACCACCAGCGCCCGCCCCTTGTCCGTGATCACGGCGTGCCGGTTGCTCAGCATGCGCAGCCCCAGCTTGCCGAGTTCCGTCATCCAGGCCTGGTAGTTCGAGTAATACTCGTGGTTTCCCGGAACGGCCAGCACGCCGAGACGCGCCTTGAAATCGCGCCAGGGCGCGACGTCGGCGGCGCGATTGGCCGGGGTGCCGTCGACGAGGTCGCCGGTGATCAGGATCAGGTCGGGATTTTGCGCGTTGGTCTTGTCGACGACGGCCCGTTGCCACGGTCCCTGGAGCAGGCGGCTGGCGTGCAGGTCGCTGAGATGAACGAGGCGCAGGCCGTCGAGTTCCGCGGGCAGGCGCTCCAGCGCGATTTCCACCGCGCGTGTGTCCGGCACGCGGACGGCCTGCCAGACGCCGAGCGCGGCAAGGATCAGCGCCGCGGCGGCCAGCCCGATGTTCATCTGGGCCGCCGACACCGGCAGCCCCGGGCGAGCGCCCGCCAGCTTGCCCAGCACGAAAAGCAGGACGGCGGCCAGATCCTTCAACAGCAGGAAGATGGCCAGCAGGAGAACGGCGCCGAACAGCCAGCCGACGACGGCCATCACGGCGAAGGGCGACTCGGGCGACGCGAGGTTGCCAAAGGACAAGCGGTTGATCAGGTGAACCTGGGATGCGGCGACCACCACCAGGGCGGCCAGGCACTTGCCGCCGATGGACCACGGCAGCGCCGGGACGAAGCGGATGACGACGTAGAGACAAATGATGCTGCTGAAGGTATGAAACATCGCTGAAGAACCTCTGGTTTCCGGTTGGCGCGTCGCATCGACGAAAATTCAAGCTTGGCGCATAACTTTAACTCCAAAAACGCGGCGGGCCGGGCTTGCGCGGGAAACTTGTTCAAGAACAATGGCTTATATTGTCATCAGCGGACAGGAGTTGGCGGCGGCCGCCGTTCGCCGGTGATTGCCGGGTCTTGGAAGCTGTTTGCGATCTTCTCTGGGGGCGTGGCAGGGCCATTGCACTCTGTGGCGTCATTGGCATCGTGGTGATTTTCCTGGAGCGCGGGTTTGCTGGGAGCGCGGGGCTTCTGCCCCGCAACAGCGGTGGTGCCACTTCCCCGGTCTTTGCGGGGCAGAAGCCCCGCGCTCCCAGGTTCACGCACCGGGCTGGCGAACGGGAGGCGATAAGTTACCGGAGCGCCGGTCTCTGGCCCACTTGGGCGTGGGCGCAAAATCGTCGCAAAACTGTAGGGCGGGAAAGCGCAGCGCCTCCCGCCGGTCGTTCTCTCCGGCGGCATCGCCACCGCTTATCGTATTCGACGGCCCTTGAATCGTGCGGCGCGTTGCGCCGTGAAAAGGATCGGCGGGAGGCGCTTCGCTTTCCCGCCCTACGGAACCATCGCTGTTTTCACGCGCACCGGTCGACTTTACGTTCATGGAGAGCGTGCGATGGCCCGCGCTCCCGGAAAAGATCGCAAACGGGTTCTTGTCCAGTCGCCGGAAAACGCGCCAGGAAGCTGCGGCCCGAAACATTCCATTGTCTTTGGCAATCCGGACGGATTCGACAGCCTGTCTGCCCACGGTGCTATCATCGCGGCAGATTACAGAATGTTGAATGCGAGGCATCGGGAATGGTCAACACGCAAATCTTTCAAACTTCCCGCGGGCAGAAGCTGCCGCGGGCGGATACCCTCAATGAAGCGGGCGGGGCGGCCTATGCCCTGGGGCCGCGTCACCAATTGGCGCAACTGGCCGCCACGGGCTGCCTGAACCGGACTTTTTATGCCGACGCCGAAACGCAACTGGAAAA
>JAISQQ010000160.1 GCA_031274075.1 Accumulibacter sp. | reverse complement strand
TTCGCCGCCGGCGGCGGGCGCTACGCGCACTACGACCGCTGTTCCTGGCAAACGCTCGGCGACGGCCAGTTCCGTCCGCTGGCGGGCAGCCAGCCCTTCATCGGCTCGCTCGGCCAGGAGGAGCACGTCCCCGAATACCGCGTGGAGATGATCTGTGAAGACGACAGGATCGCCGCCGTCACCACCGCCCTGCGCGCCGCGCATCCCTACGAGGAACCCGCCTTCCGCTTCGTCCGCATGACCGACGTCCCCTGCCCTTGAAAGCCGCCAGCGTCATGCGCGGAGTGATCGTCATGAGCGCCTTCCTGTTCATGGGCGCGAGTACGCGCGCCGAACCGGCGAGAACGCCTTGCGCCGACGCCGAACCGTCTTCCCTGGTTTCCACGGACTACGGGATCGATACGCCCAAACCCGGCAGCGGCTGGAAATGCTCGACCGTCCCTGGCTCATCTTCCAGACCGTTTATCCTGTGGGAACGCGAGGGAAAAAGATTCTTTCTGGCGGAATACAAATTATCCGAGTCTAGCCTGAGCGAGTCTTGGGACGCTCCAGAAAAACCCGAGCCTCTCACGTCGATCAGAGTGTATCTGGAATTATTCTTGAAAGATGAAAGTGTCGTCGACAAGCAGCCCATGCTTCGGGCCGACCCGTTCAGAAACGTAATAAGCGGCGTTTTCTTTGGCAAGGGCAAGAATATCGTCGTATACATGGACCATACCAGCCAAATAGAAAACTGCGCGAAATCCGGCCTCGGCCACAAGGCGTTCATTTTCAGAAAAGACAACAGCGAGACAATATTGGATGTGGACTGTAAATGTTGTACGTTCGACGAATTCTATACCCACGCGATTTCCCCCGCGTTGCAGTACAAATAATACGCATAGCCTGGGGTGAGCAAAGTGAATCCTGGCATCGGATGTCAGAGGCTGTTTTAGAAATTAGAAAGACATTTGAGAAGCCAATGGATCATCCAGGGTAGGGCGCGATCTCCGAGCGCGCCGGGTGGCGGCGGTTCCGGAGAAACCGCCCTACCTTCACCCAGTGCTCGAATTGAGGTTTTTGGGATATAAGCATTTCTCGTACCAATTTTTCTAAAACAGCTTCAAATCATGTAAAGGTGAAAAAAATGAACACAGGCACGCTCTACCTGATCCCGGTGCCGCTCGGCCCCTCGCCCGCGCGCGACGTTCTCCCGGAAGCGGTGATCGCGCAGGCGGCGCGCTTGCAGCATTTTGTCGCCGAGAACGCCAAATCGGCGCGGGCGTTCCTGAAATCCCTGCCGTCTGAATCGCCGCTGCAACAGATCGACATCCAGGAACTCAACGAACACACGCGGCCGGACGCGCTGCCGCGGCTGCTCGCGCCGCTGCTCGCCGGCAACGACGCCGGCCTGGTCTCGGAGGCCGGCTGTCCCGCCGTGGCCGATCCCGGCGCGGCGCTGGTCGCCCTGGCGCACGCCTCCGGCATTGCCGTCGCGCCGCTGGTCGGCCCGTCGTCCATCCTGCTGGCGCTGATGGGCTCCGGACTGTCCGGGCAGAATTTCGCCTTCCACGGCTACCTCCCGGCCAAGGACGGTCAACGCCAGAAACGCATCCTCGAACTCGAAAGCGAATCCCGGCGGGCGGGCCGCACCCAACTGTTCATCGAGACGCCCTATCGCAACCGGCGGCTGCTCGAATCGCTGCTCGCCGCCTGTTCGCCGCACACCCGCATCGGCGTCGCCACCGACCTCACGCTGCCCGGCCAACGCTTCATCACCCTGCCCTGCGGCGAGTGGAAGCGCCGGGAACTTCCCGACATCGACCGGCGGCCGACGGTGTTCTTGCTCCAAGCATGACTTTAGCCTCTTTGGTTCACAGGGAAATCGGCACACTCCGCGAAATCAGCTTCCGCCCGCATGACCGCTCGTGTATGATCCGCCGCGTAGCGGGACGAGATCGAGGTTGAAGCGTGAATGACATGAAACAGCCGTGGCTGACTGATCTGGACGCGCCGGAAATGCTGGAATCCTTCTGTCCCGAGGATTGGCTACCCAGAGACATCGGCGACCTGTCCGACCACCAGACGGCGCTTCCCCGCATTGCCAGGACACCCGGACTCGTTGCGAAGATAGAACGTGAACTTCCATTGATTCCCACACGGCACAGGCTCTTGAACGCCGATGCCCGGCGCCTCGACTTCATTGCGCCGGAAAGCGTTCATCTTGTCGTGACTTCGCCGCCGTACTGGACGCTCAAGGATTATCGCGAACATCCGGCACAACTCGGGCATGTGGCCGACTATGAAACGTTTCTGGACGAGCTTGACCGTATCTGGGCCGAATGTCATCGCGTGCTCGTTCCGGGTGGCCGTCTGGTCTGCGTCGTAGGCGACGTTTGCCTGTCGAGGCGCAAGAACAAGGGGGAACATACGGTAATTCCCTTGCATGCGTCGATTCAGGAACATTGCCGCGCACTCGGGTTTTCCAATCTGGCTCCCATCATCTGGCATAAGATCGCCAACGCAAACTACGAAGCCGAAGGCCATGGCGGTGGTTTCCTGGGTAAACCGTATGAACCCAACGCGGTCATCAAGAACGATATCGAATTCATCCTGATGGAGCGCAAGAAGGGCTATCGCAGCCCATCGGTGGCGACCCGTGTATTGAGCGTCATTTCGACGGCGCATTATCAGCAGTGGTTCCAGCAGATTTGGACTGGCGTCACGGGTGCGTCGACCCGGCGGCATCCGGCGCCCTACCCGCTCGAACTTGCGGAACGTCTGGTGCGGATGTTCAGTTTCGTCGGAGATACGGTGCTCGATCCTTTCATGGGAACCGGCACGACGACGGTCGCTGCCGGACGTTGGGGCAGAAACAGCATTGGCGTGGAGGTCGATCCCGAATATTTCCGCATGAGCAAATCCCGTATCGGACAGGAACTCGGTCAATCCGGCAATGCCACGTTGGATTGCCCCGACCGGGAAAAATTCGATAGAGGGACGGTGAATGCTTGACATCGACAAGGAACTTGGAAATGCGATCCGTTTTTTCTGGCAAGTCCGAAGCCGACAACAACAGAATCAGGGTGAAGACAGCGGAAAAAAGGATACGGGCACACGCGCGGCCGTAACGGGCGGCAGGCACTGCGATGGCTTTATTCGCCTGATTGCCGATGTGTTGCGGGAAGCAAGTATCCCGGATGCGCGGATTTTCATCAAGGACACGACGCTCCCGTGTTATTTCCGGCCTGCCAAGGATTGGGATTTGGTCGTCAAGGCCGGCGACGATTTGCTCGCTGTCATCGAGGTCAAGGCGCACGTCGGTTCGTTCGGAAACAACTTCAATAATCGGGTCGAAGAAGCGCTCGGCAACGCCACGGATTTTTGGGCGGCCTACAGCAAGTCGACATTCAAGCCTTCCGCCAGGCCGTGGCTGGGTTATCTGATGATGCTCGAAGAAGCGCCCGGCTCCATCCGTCCGGGGCGCGCCATCAAATTGAGGCACTATTCCATCCGCAAGGAATTCAAGGATGTTTCCTATGCCGGGCGCTATGCGATTTTTTGTGAACGTCTCGTGCGCGAGCGTCTTTACGACGCAAGCTGTTTTTTGATGTCGAGCAAATCCGGCGGGTTGGACGGCCAATACACAGAACCCAACGGCGAACTTTCGTTTCGCAACTTCGCGGCTTCGCTTGCGGCGCGGGCTTTGGCGTTTACAAGACTCAAATCCTGATTTTCCGTTCAGTGAAGTTCCCATGTTCCACAGTCGGCAAGACTCGCGCAACGTTTATCCGGGAACTTCCCGATATCGATAAACGGCAGACGGTATTTCTGGCCGCCTCATGCCTTTTGTATTCGTACACCCGGCAAGCGTAGCCTGGACCTGTAGCAAGCTGCGCGATGGGTGATGCTGGGCTTCATTTCATCCTAAAAACGGCAGTTACCCGAATCCAAGGTCATAAAAGCAGCGCCGCGGCCCAACGATGGCGCCATGCCCCGCCGCGTCATTTCAGCCGTAGGCGATCCTCGTCCACGCGCACGGCCTCGCCTTCGATGACGTTTGCCGAGCGCGCGTCCCGGCCCGGCGTGTCGCCGTCGGACGCTTCTTCAAAACCCTGGCCGCGCATCTGTTCCCGCATCGCCCGCCGCAGGGCGCGGGTCTTCCACCAGAAATAGCCCCCGAATACCAGCGCGGCCAGCGCGAGAAACGCGAAGACCAGCACGGAAAACATCATCGCCGCGCCGAAGGCGAGTGTCGCCAGCACGGCGGCGACGATGCGGGCCGCGAGGCTTTGCGGGCGGCCCGGCGTCTCAAAGTTGATACGCATCGTTGGCTCCCGTGCCTTCCATCGCCATGTCGACGGCGCGTTTCGACAGATGCGAGGCGAACAGTTCGATGAAATCGTACTCGAAACGGCGCAGGTAGGTTCCCCGGCGCAAGCCGATGCGCGTGGTGTTGAGGCCGAACAACTGGGACACGTCGCGCGCCTGCAAGCCCTGGTCGCGCGCGGGATCGTGGGC
>JAISQQ010000013.1 GCA_031274075.1 Accumulibacter sp. | reverse complement strand
CTCGACATGAGCGAGGAGAGTTTCGATTTCGTCGTCGGCACCAACCTCAAGGGCACGATGTTCATGACGCAGACCGTCGTCCGCCAGATGCTGAAGCAGGAGATTCGGGGGGAAAAACGCGGCGTCGTCGTCAACATCACCTCCAGCTCGGTCAACGTCTCGTCGCCGAACCGCGCCGAATACTGCATGTCCAAGGCGGGCCTGACCATCCTGACGCAGGTTCTCGCCGACCGGCTGGCCGCCGAGCGCGTCTTCGTCTATGAAATCCGGCCGGGCGTGATCGAGACGGACATGACGCGCGTGGTGCACAAAAAATACAGCGATTTGATCGAGGCCGGCGTGTTTCCCATTGCCCGCTGGGGACAGCCGGAAGACATCGGCCTTGTCGTCAGCGCCTTCTGCGATGACAAATTCATCTATACCACGGGAAACTACGTCGATGTGGACGGCGGTTTCCACATCAAGCGGCTCTAGCCGCCACCGATCGGAGAGGTGAACATGAACGACGATAGAAGTTACTGGCTCGACACCCTGCTGGAAATCGCCGATCCGGTATGGAAGGCGCTTTCCGAGGGACGCCTCAGGGCGGAGATGCCCGTCGAATGCAAGGCGGAACGGGGTACGAGGGCAAAATTTACCTACCTCGAGGCGCTCGGGCGCACGCTGTGCGGTTTCGCGCCCTGGCTCGACGCGACCGGGCTTTCGCCGGACGAGGAAGCCCGGCGCGCGCGCTACGCCGATCGGGTGCGGCGGGCCATCGACCAGGCGACCGACCCCGCGTCGCCCGACTGCATGAACTTTCACGAGGGCATACAGCCGATCTGCGACGCGGCGTTTTTCTCGCACGGCCTGATCCGCGCGCCGAGGGAACTCATCGACAAGCTCGACGCGCGCGTCAGGAAAAACGTCATCGACCGGCTCATCGAAGTACGCACGCGCAAGCCCTCGTACAGCAACTTCATCCTGTTCGGCGCGATGAACGAGACGGCGATCTACAAGCTGGGCGGTCCCTGGGATCCGATGCGCGTGGATTTTGCCGTACGCACGTTCTGCGAATACTGGTACAAGGGCGACGGCGTCTACAGCGACGGCGTGGAGTACTGCTGGAACTACTACAACAGCTACGTGATCCAGCCGATGCTCGTCGATATTCTCAAGACCCTCGGCCCGATCGACCCGGACTGGGCGCAGTACGCGCCGGCGGTGGAAAAACGGGCGCAGCGCTACGCGGCGATCCAGGAACGCCTGATCAACCCGGACGGGAGCTTCCCGCCCGTGGGGCGCTCGCTGGCCTACCGCTTCGGCGCTTTCCAGCACCTCGCCCAGATGGCGCTCGAACACCTGCTCCCGGAGGGCCTTCCGCCGTCGCAGGTGCGCAGCGGGCTGAGCGCGATGATCAGGCGCGTGATGGCGCCGGGCACCTTCGACGCCGCGGGCTGGCTCAAGATCGGCTTCTGCGGCGCCCAGCCCGAGGTCGGCGAAGTCTACATCTCGACCGGGAGCCTCTATCTTTGCTGCGCCGTGTTTCTGCCGCTGGGCCTTTCGCCCGCGGACGAGTTCTGGTCCGGCCCGGCGCTGGACTGGACGAGCAAGCGCATGTGGTCCGGCGGCGAGTGCGGCATCGACGAAGCCCTGCATTTCACCAATCACAAGACGATTCTCGACCACGATGACTATCTGGCGCATGGCGGAAAGCATTAGCGCCCGTCCCGGCGCGCGCGGGTATCGCGGTATCGCGGGGTACGCCGTTTGCCCGCGGCGCCGGGCGCGGACGATGAAGCGCTCGATAAAAAAACAGGCATGAGCCAAAAAAAACGTGTTCCCTGACTTGACACCTGCCATACTACTCACGTATTCTCGATCTCGCTCGGGCCGCGCTCTCCGCGCTGGCCCGGGTGATGATCGGCATCAACCGGGGTGCTACTTTCCCCAAATGGAACAGCAGGCATCCGCCTGCTGCCGGCAATCAGCAAAATTGCAAGGAGGCTTGACAACTGCCATACTACTCACGTATTCTCGATTTCATCCGAGTCTCGATGTTTTTCGCGGCCTTGGTAGCAGCCGGCGTCATCCGGGTGCTCTTTCCCGAACGGAAAAGAGGGTGTCTGCCTGTCGCCGCTAATGATCAAAATTGCAAGGAGGAGTGTCAATTATGAAGAAAACGATTGCTTTGGTGTTTGCGCTTCTGGCGACGGCCAACATGGCGTTTGCGGCGTCCGGAGACGCTGGTAAAAAATACTTGCTCAAAGTCGGTACGGTTCTTGCCGAAAACGACCCTCTTTACAAAGGGCTTGAACTCTTCCGCGACAACGTGATGAAGAGAACGAACGGCAATGTGGAGGTTCAGGTTTTCGCAAGTTCTCAGTTGGGGAAGGATGAAGACGTCATCGAACAGGCACGCCTCGGGACGAACGTTGGCGTTACCACCGAGGCGGGGCGTTTGAGCGCGTATTACAAGGATTTCGGGATCTTCTCCGCGCCTTACCTCATCACCACGACGGGCGAGATAGACAAGGTTCTTGCCACGCCCACATTCAAGGAGATGGCCAAGAAACTGGAGCCGCAGGGCTTGCATCTCCTTTCCTTCAACTGGTTCCAGGGAGAGAGGCATCTGTTTACGAAGATACCCGCTTCAAAGCCCGCGGACCTTACCGGGGTGCGTATCCGCAGCATGGGCAACCCGGTGGCGAACGCCACGATGACCTGCCTGGGCGGAAAACCCGTCACCAGTCCCTGGGCGGAAGCGTATCAGAGCCTGGAGAACAAGGTCTATGACGCGGTCGAGGTCCATTATTCCGCGGCGATTGGCGCAAGCATTGCCGAGGTGACGAAGTACCTTGAAAAAACCGGCCACTTCTTCCTCATGACGGGTCTCGTCATTTCTCAAAAATGGTTTGAAGGTCTCCCCGCCGAATACCAGAAAATTGTCGAGGAAGAGGCTTACAACGGCGGCAAATTGGCCACGGATACCAACATTGCGAAGGCCGACGAATTTGAAAAACAACTGGTCAGCAAGGGCTTGACGGTCAGCTCGATAGACAAGCAGGCTTTTATCGATGCTTGCCAGGCCGTTTACACAGAGCTTGGCTATGCCGACCTCAAGAAGAAAATAGATAAGGAAATGGGGCGCTAAGAAGAAAGAGGGGCCGCAAGGCCCCCTTTTTCTCTCGTAGATCATCCAGAAAACGATGGAGGCCGGGCTTGCGCGGGTATGGGTAATGAATCCGCGTTTTCTCGAGCGTGAACGCAAATTCCGAAAGAGGGCGGAACATGAAGGTAATAGCAAAAATCGAAGAGTTTTGTGTTTGCATCTTCCTGGTGCTATTGATCGTGCTGGTGTTTGTCGCCGCGCTCTTCCGTTCCTCCGGGATCGACATCACCTGGTCGGTTGACATCGCGCAGATGCTTTTCGCGTGGGCCACTTTCCTGGGCGCCGATCTTGCCTTGCACAGGCACAAGCACGTCGGCGTCGACTTGCTGGTCAATTTGTTGCCCAACACGGTTCAAAGAATGATTCTCTTCGTGCTGTATCTTCTGATGCTGGTTTTCCTCGGCATCATCGTCTTTTATGGCACACGGCTGTGCATAGGCAACTATCAGCGCTTCCTGTACACCTTGCCGATCAGCTATTCCTTCGTGACCGCCGCCGGCCCCGTGGGCTGCCTGCTCATGTTCATCACGGTGTGTTCTCATCTTGCCGATTTCTTCCGTGACGGCGGCTTTCACGGTCAATTGAGAAAATAGGGGACGGAAATGGGTCTTGTCGGAATTCTTTTTGTCATCCTTCTTGCCAGCGGCATTCCACTGGCGTTCGCCATCGGCGCGGCGAGCGTGCCGTTTTTTGTCTTGCGGGATATTCCGCTCGAGGTTGTCGTCCAGCGCTTGATCAGCTCGACGCAGTCTTTCCCGCTGCTGGCGGTTCCGTTTTTTGTCTTTGCCGGAAACCTGATGAACGAAACCGGCATTACGAAACGAATGATCCGGTTTGCGAACATATTGACCGGCCACATGCGCGGCGGACTGGCGCAGGTCAGCCTTGCGCTGAGCGCCCTGATGGGCGGCGTCTCGGGCTCGGCCGTGGCGGACTGCGCGATGGAGTGCCGCATATTGGGGCCCGGCATGATAAAAAGGGGCTACTCGAAAGGCTTCGTCGCCGCCATACTCGGCATGGGCGGCCTGATCACGGCGACCATTCCGCCCAGCCTCGGCCTCGTGCTCTACGGCGTCGTCGGCGAGGTCTCGATCGGACGGCTGTTTCTCGCCGGCATCATCCCCGGCATCGTGCTGATGGTAACGATGATGGTAACGACGAATCTCATCGCCAGAAAGCGCGGCTATCAAAAAGAACATGAAAAAGCGCCGGGCTTCGTGGAAGTCCTCAAGGGCGCCGCGGAGAATTTCTGGGCGCTGATTTTCCCTTTCCTGTTGATTGCGGGCATTCGTTCCGGAATTTTCACGCCGTCCGAGGCCGGCGCCTTTGCCGTGGTCTACGCCTTTCTGGTCGGCGTCTTCATCTATCGGGAATTGACGCTCTCCAAGTTCTGGGAAGTGCTGAGGCAGACTGCCTCCGACATCGGCGTGATCATGTTCATCATCGCCTGTTCTTCCGCGTTTGCCTACGCGGTCGTCACCGACAGGCTGCCCCAGTTTCTCTCCCAGTACATCATCGGAATATCGAGCAGCAAATATATCGTGCTGCTGGCCATGCTGGGCTTCCTGTTCATCATAGGAATGTTCATGGAAGCCACGGTGAACGTCCTGATACTCGTGCCGATATTCATGCCCATCATAAACAGCCTGGGCGTAGACCCCGTGCATTTCGGCCTGCTTTTCCTGCTGGTCAATACCATGGGCGGCATGACGCCTCCCGTGGGCGTGACCATGTATACGGCTTGCTCC
>JAISQQ010000037.1 GCA_031274075.1 Accumulibacter sp. | reverse complement strand
ATCAACCCGGAATACAACGCCGCGCAACTGGCCGAGGCGCTGGCGAAGCTGGAGGGTTTTACCTACGCGCCTTCGGAAACCCGCTGGTGGCAACACGGCCATTCCAGCGAGCGCGATTTTCTCTACGTCACCACGCAGAATCTTTCCGCCGATCAGTTGCAGGCGCTGTCCGAGGAAGTGGGAACCGAACAAAGCCTGCTGGTGTGCTGCGCGGCCTTCCGGGGCGTGACTGCCGCGCAAGCGTCTGAACGCTGGCCGAATCTGACCTTGAAAAAGATTCCCAAAATGGTGCTGGCCCGCTGCGAATGGGGGCACGATGATTACAGCCTCAATGTGGCGAATCTGCCGCTGGCTGCGCCCGAGCCTGTACAACCCGGTAGAAAGAATAAAAGGGACACGCAAACGGGGGAATTGTTTGACGATGGGAAAAGAGAGAATACGTGAGCAAGGAGACCGCGATGCGTGAGACGCTTCCCGCCGATTATGCCAACTGGCTGACCGACATCAAGCGGCGCGTGGTAGCGGCTCGCAGCCGCGCTGCGCTGGCGGTCAATAGCGAATTGGTAAAGCTGTATTGGCAGATTGGCCGCGACATTCTGGAGCGGCAAGCGCGGCAGGACTGGGGTAGCAAAGTCATCGAACGGCTGGCGCGTGATTTGCGCGAAACTTTTCCAGACATGAAAGGGTTTTCCCGCACCAACCTGCTTTACATGCGAGCCTTTGCGGAAGTCTGGCGGGATGAGCAAATTGTCCAGCAGCTTGCTGGACAATTGCCTTGGTTTCACAACGTCGTCCTGATCACACGCCTGAAGGACGATCACGCACGCAAATGGTATGCCCAAAGAGCCGCCACAGAGGGCTGGTCGCGAGCCACGCTGGAACTGAATATCCGTAACCGACAACATGAGCGACAAGGAAAGGCAGTGAGCAATTTCAAGGATCGCCTGCCCACTTCCCATTCGCAACTGGCGCATGAAACGCTGAAAGACCCATACCTGTTTGACTTTCTCGGTCTGGGTGACGATGCGCACGAGCGTGAAATCGAAAACGCGCTGGTGCGGCACATTACACGCTTTCTGTTGGAGTTGGGCGCAGGCTTTGCGTATGTAGGCCGTCAGTTCCGCCTGGAAGTCAATGGCGACGAGTTTTTCATCGACTTGCTTTTCTATCACACGCGGCTCAAATGCTATGTCGTCGTAGAGTTGAAAGCCACCGCGTTCAAACCCGAACACGCCGGGCAGTTAAATTTTTACCTCGCCGCCGTAGATCGACAGGTGAAATCTTCCGATGACAAACCCACCATCGGTTTATTGTTGTGTAAAACCAAAAACCGCTTGGTCGCCGAATATGCGTTGTCGGGCATCGACAAGCCGATTGGCGTAGCGGAATATGAATTGGTACGCGCCTTGCCGGAGCCGTTTGTTACCAGTCTGCCCACAGTGGAGGAATTGGAGCGCGAGTTGGGAGCAATGGAGGACGAAAAGGAGAAACATACGCCATGACGAAGAAAAAGCAGGCAGTCTCCCTTGTCCGTTCCTCGGCGGCGGAATATCTGACCTTTGTGGCCGCCAGCGGCGCGGGAGGTGTGGAGGCGGTGTACGCCGATGAAAACGTCTGGCTCACCCAGAAGATGATGGGTGTTCTCTACGACGTGGAAACGCACACCATCAATTACCACCTGAAAAAGGTTTTTTCGGACAGCGAATTACAGGAAGAAGCAGTTATTCGAAATTTTCGAATAACTGCCGCCGACGGCAAAAGCTATGACACCAGGCATTACAACCTGGCCGCCATCATTGCGGTGGGCTACAAGGTCAACTCTGAGCGCGCGGTGCAGTTCCGCAAATGGGCGACGACCATCGTCGAGGAATTCACCATCAAGGGTTATGCGATGGATGACGAGCGCCTGAAAAGCGGCGGCTCCATTCTGACGGAAAAATACTTTGAGGAACAACTTCAGCGCGTCCGCGAAATACGCCTGTCCGAACGCAAGTTCTACCAGAAAATCACCGATATCTACGCTACCGCCATTGACTACGATGTAACGGCACAGGCCACCAAACGCTTTTTCGCCACAGTGCAGAACAAGCTGCACTGGGCCATTCACGGCCAGACGGCGGCGGAAGTCGTCTATCACCGCGCCGATGCTGACAGGGAAAACATGGGGCTGACCACCTGGCAGGATGCGCCGCAAGGAAAAATCCAGAAGTTCGACGTGACCGTTGCCAAGAACTACCTGAACGAGTACGAAATGGCGCAGCTCACCCGGCTGGTATCCGCCTATCTGGACGTGGCCGAAGACATGGCGCTGCGCAAGATTCCAATGACCATGCAGGATTGGGAAACGCGCCTGAATCGTTTTCTTGCCGCGACAGACCGCGAAATATTGCAGGATGCGGGCAAAGTGACGGCGGAAATCGCCCGCGCCCACGCTGAAAGCGAATTCGAGAAATATCGCATCGTGCAGGACAGGTTGTTTGAGAGCGATTTCGACCGCGTGGTAAAGCGGCTTGAAGGCGAGCGTCCGGCAGGCAGCGGCAAGAAGGAAAAGGGAGAAAAACCATGAACGCCCGCGCGCAAAACCACGTCACGGGTCGTCTTTCCCTGCGCCCGCCGCAGGCGGAATCACTTGCCCGTTTGAAGCAGGCGCTGGATGCCGCGCCGGAAATGCTGGGGCATGAGCGCGATGTTGCCGCCATTCTTTCCACGTTGAAAGCCGAGTTCCCGACGCTGGCGGATTTTGAGCGTGACTTTCCTTCGCTCTGCTTCGCGCTTGCCACCGGCGTGGGCAAAACGCGCCTGATGGGGGCTTTCATTGCCTATTTGCATCTGGCGCATGGACTCAACAATTTCTTCGTGCTCGCGCCCAATCTTACCATCTATAACAAGCTGATTGCGGACTTCACCCCCAATACGCCCAAATATGTGTTCAAGGGCATCGGCGAATTCGCCCTGAATCCGCCGCGCGTGATTACCGGAGATAACTACGACCAGCAGAACATGACCGGGGGAACGTTGCTGGACGAGATTCGCGTCAACATCTTCAACATCTCCAAAATCAATTCCGAAGTGCGCGGCGGCAAGGAGCCGCGCATCAAGCGCATGAAAGAAGTGCTGGGCGACAGCTACTTCAACCATCTGGCGAATCTGCCCGACCTCGTGCTGCTGATGGACGAATCGCACCGCTACCGCGCCAGCGCCGGAGTGCGGGCGATCAATGAATTGAAACCGTTGTTCGGCCTGGAACTGACGGCAACGCCGTTTGTGGAATCCGGCAAGGGGCCGACGCCGTTCAGGAACGTGGTGATGGATTACCCCCTGGCGCGGGCGATGGCGGACGGCTTTGTCAAGGAACCGGCGGCGGTCACCCAGCGCAATTTCGACGCCAAAGCGCATACGCCGGAGGAAGTGGAAAAAATCAAGCTGGAAGATGGCGCGCGCCTGCACGAGATAACGAAAGTGGAACTGCTCACCTACGCCCGCGAGAACGGCGTCAAGCCGGTGAAGCCTTTCATGCTCGTCATTGCGCGCGATACCACGCACGCCGGGCAATTGCTGGCGCTGCTGGAATCGGAAGCGTTTTATGAGGGGCGCTACGCGGGCAAGGTGATTCAGGTGGATTCCAGCCGCACCGGCGCGGAAGAGGAAGCAATGATTACGCGCCTGCTGGCGGTGGAGAGCGTAGACGAGCCGACCGAGATCGTGATTCACGTCAATATGCTGAAGGAAGGCTGGGACGTGACCAACCTCTACACCATCGTGCCCTTGCGGGCGGCGAACGCGCGAACGCTGATCGAGCAGAGCATCGGTCGCGGCCTGCGCCTGCCCTACGGCAAACGCACGGGCGTAGCGGCGGTGGATCGGCTGAACATTGTCGCCCACGACAAGTTTCAGGAGATCATCGACGAGGCCAACCGGGGCGATTCGCCGATTCGCTTAAAGCAGGTCATTCTCGATACGCCCGGCGCGGATGACCGGAAAGAGAGCGTGCAGGTCGGGCCGGGCGCGGCGGTTTGCCTTGGGCTTGCGGACGCTCCGACGGTCGCCCCCGCGTCGGCAGCCGCGAATGGCGGTGAGGCCGTGCCCGCGCCGACACCCGTATTCACGACCGAAGCGGAAAAGCAGGCGGCGCGCGTGGTTCTGGAGGTGATCGGCCAATACGAGATCAGGCGCGATCTGACGCCGACCCGTGGCGCGCTCTTGAAGCCAGAGGCGCAAAGAGAAATTCTGGCAGAAGTTGCGGAACGGTTGCAGCCCATGCAGGGCAATCTGCTGGCGGGCGTGGATGAATCGGCTCAGGCGTTTGATCTGTCCGCCGTGGTGGCGAAGACCACCGAAATCGTGGTGCAACAGACCATCGACATCCCGCGCATCGCCGTGGTGCCGAAAGGTGAGGTCACGACAGGTTTTCATCCGTTCACGCTGGACGTGAGCCAGCTTCACCTGCAACCGGGCGAGCGTGAAATCGTCGGCCAGATGCTGCGCACCAACGAGCAGTTCACGCTGGCCGCCGAAATCGGCCTGAAGGAGCAACGCCCGGAGGATTACATCGTCCACGCCCTGGTGGATTTCGACGACATTGACTACTTCACCCACGCCAATCTGCTCTACGACCTTGCCGGGCAGATGGTGCGGCACCTGCGCGGCTACCTTTCGGAAGCCGATGCGCTCAATGTTCTGGACGGGCAACGCAAGACCCTTGCCAAAGAAATCCACGCGCAAATGATGGCGCATTTTTTTGAAGAAGCGAGCGAATTCGAGGTGCAGGTCAGTCGCGGCTTCACGGAACTCAAGCCCTGCCATTACACCGTCACGGCAGGACAGGCTCCGCGCCACTACCGCGAAACCGTGGAGGATGTGCGCCGCATCAGGCAGATGCTGTTCGGCGGCTTCAGGAAGTGCCTGTACCCGCTCCAGAAATTTGATTCGGATTCGGAGCGCCGCTTTTCCGTCATCCTTGAACGCGACGCCCTGAAATGGCTCAAGCCCGCGAAGGGACAATTCCAGATTTACTACAAACTGGGCGCCGGACAGCCGGAATACATCCCCGATTTCGTGGTGGAAACCGATGCGACGATCATCATGGCGGAAACCAAAAAGCGGGACGACCTGAAAACCGACGAGGTGAAGGCCAAGGCAGCCGCCGCCGCGCGCTGGTGCGAATATGCCTCGGAATACGCCGCAACCGTTGGCGGCAAGCCGTGGCGCTACCTGCTGGTACCGCATGACGAAGTCAAGGAGTCGAAACGCTTGAGTGATTTCCTCCGTTTTGAATCCGGGGAACGGACGTGACAAGGTGGGGGTGATGGCTTGGGGTGCTGAAACAGGCAAAGCCTGCCCCAACAAGCGCTGAAAACCCTCTTGCCCCCTCTCGTCAGCGGAAAAAGCAAACGGCAAGCGCTCGCGCCATGATCGCCCTGGACGGTTTGTCTCCACGTCACCAAGCACTCATAAACGGAATAGAATCCTTCCTTTTGCTCGGAAAGCATGTCGTGGATGGCATCACCATCGCCCTGTCGAAGGGCAGAATCTTTGAAGAGACCTTGCCGTTGCTGACGGCGGCCGGCATCGAGCCGCGGGAGAATCCGGAAACCTCGCGCAAGCTGATCATTCCGACCAACCGCGACGACGTGCGCGTGGTCATCGTGCGCGCCACCGACGCGCCGACCTACGTGCAGTACGGGGCGGCCGACGTTGGCGTGGCGGGTAAGGACGTGCTGATCGAAAATGGCGGCGACGGGCTTTACCAGCCGCTCGACCTGAAGATCGCCCAATGCCGGATGATGGTCGCCGTTCCGGCGGGCTTCGATTACGGACACGCGGTGCGCCAGGGCGCCCGTCTCAGGGTGGCGACCAAATACATCAACATCGCTCGCGAGCATTTCGCGGCCAAGGGCGTCCATGTCGATCTGATCAAGCTCTACGGATCGATGGAACTGGCGCCGCTGGCCGGGCTGGCCGACGCCATCGTCGATCTGGTTTCGACCGGCGGCACGCTGAAGGCCAACAGGCTGGTGGCCATCGAGCACATCGTCGACATCTCGGCGCGCCTGATCGTCAACCAGGCGGCGCTCAAGTTGAAGCGCGAGAAGCTCGCGCCGATCATGGACGCCATCGCGCGGGCGGTGGGGCGATGATCGCCGTCAGGCGCTTTTCCAGCAGCGACGCGGATTTCGCGCAAAAGCTCGCGGCCTTGCGCGCTTTCGGCGGAACGCGGGACGCGTCGATCGACCAGGCCGTGGCCGCCATCCTGGCCGACGTGCGCGAACGGGGCGACGCGGCGGTGCTGGCCTACACCCGTCGTTTCGACCGGCTGTCCGCGGGTTCGCTGGCCGAACTCGAACTGCCCCGCGAAGCGCTGGAGCGCGCGCTGGAGGCTTTGCCGGAATCCCAAAAGACGGCGCTCGAGACGGCGGCGCAGCGTATCCGCGCCTACCATCAACGCCAGCCGCTGCAAAGCTGGCACTACGAGGAAACGCAGGGCGCGCTGGCGGGAACCGTGCTCGGCCAGAAGGTGACGCCGCTCGACCGGGTCGGCCTGTACGTTCCGGGCGGCAAGGCCGCCTACCCTTCCTCGGTGTTGATGAACGCCATTCCGGCGCGGGTCGCCGGGGTCGGCGAGTTGATCATGGTCGTGCCGACGCCGGACGGAGAGCGCAATCCGCTGGTCTTGGCGGCGGCGGCGATCGCCGGCGTAAACCGCGTGTTCTGCGTCGGCGGCGCGCAGGCGGTCGGCGCCCTGGCCTACGGCACGCAAACGATTCCCCAGGTCGACAAGATCGTCGGTCCCGGCAACGCCTATGTCGCCGCGGCCAAGCGCCAGGTTTTCGGGGTGGTCGGAATCGATATGGTCGCGGGCCCTTCCGAAATCCTGATCGTCTGCGACGGCGGCACCGATCCCGACTGGGTGGCGATGGACCTGTTTTCGCAGGCCGAGCACGACGAGCTGGCGCAGGCGATCCTGCTGTCTCCCGACGCCGCCTATATCGAGCGCGTCGCCGAATCGATCAACCGGCTGCTGCCGGCGATGCCGCGCCGGGAAATCATCCGCGGCGCCCTGGAGAACCGCGGCGCGCTGATCACCGTGCGCGATCTCGACGAGGCCTGCGCGGTGGCCGACCGCATCGCTCCCGAACACCTCGAATTGTCGGTCGCCGACGCCGAACGCTGGGTCGACCGCATCCATAATGCCGGCGCCATTTTCATCGGCCCCTACAGCTCGGAAGCGCTGGGCGACTATTGCGCGGGTCCCAACCACGTCCTGCCGACCTCCGGCAGCGCGCGTTTTTCCTCGCCGCTGGGAGTTTACGATTTCCAGAAGCGCAGCAGCCTGATCCGGGTTTCCCGGCAAGCCGCCAGGACGCTCGGGCAGGTGGCGTCGATCCTGGCCACGGGCGAAGGATTGTCCGCGCACGCGCGGGCCGCCGAGTACCGCGTTCAGGGATCAGGGATCGGATGACAGGGATCGGATCGATTACCGGGCGCTTTGCGCCCGCAAGAAAATCACTGATAGCGGGTCATCGGTATGCGGACATGATTGTGGAAAATCCCGATTGGGTGTGTAATGAGCCGTGCGGACCCACGCCGGGTTCGCACGGGTCGGAAGAACGGATTCATCGAAAACCGACGCCGGTTGGAAACCTCCCCCTTCAGGGGGATAATCTTGCACGGGAGGGGCGTAAGCTCTTCCGTGCTTTCGTCCGGCCTGCCGGACGTGGATTGAAACATCGAAAGGCGTCGAGGGAACACCCCTTTTCATTTCTACAGGAGGTTGGGTATGTTGCGCAGAATTGTCAAATCGATCGTGTGTATTCTTGTGGCTTTCGGAGCCTCGGCGGCGGGGGCTCAGTATCCTGAAAAAGTCATCACCATGATTGTGCCGTTTGCCGCGGGGGGGCCGTCGGATACGATTGCCCGTATTCTCGCCCAGACCATGAGCGCCTCGCTCAAGCAGCAGATCATCATCGAAAACGTCGGCGGCGCCGGGGGAACGATCGGCGCGGCGCGGGCGGCCAAGTCCGACCCGGACGGCTATACGCTGTTCGTGCATCACATCGGCCATTCGACCGCGCCGGCGCTCTACAGCAAGCTGACTTACGATCCGATCGCCGATTTCGAGCCGATCGGCATCATCAACGACGGCGCTTCGACCTTCGTTTCCCGCAACGACCTGGTCTTCAAGGATTTCAAGGAGTTCCTGGAATACGTCAAGACCAACAAGGACAAGGTCAACATGGCCAACGCCGGGGTCGGTTCGTCTTCGCACCTCTGCGACCTGCTGTTCCAGGAAGCCCTCCAGACCAAGGTCACGCTGATCCCGTACAAGGGCACCGGCCCGGCGATGAACGACATGCTGGGCGGAACGGTGGACATCATGTGCGACCAGTCGACCAACACCACGCCGCACATCAAGGGCGGGAAGATCAAGGTCTATGCCGTGACGCTGACGAAACGGCTCGGCTCGATGCCCGACGTGCCGACGGCGGATGAAGCGGGTCTGCCGGGCTTCTCGATGTCCACCTGGCACGCGCTGTACGCGCCCAAGGGCACGCCGAAGCCGGTTATCGAAACCTTGGTCAAGGCGCTGCAGACCGCGTTGAAGGACGCCAACCTGATGCAGCGCTACGCCGACCTCGGCGCGGAAGCGGTGCCGCAGGAAAGAGCGACGCCCGAAGCGCTGGCCGCGCATCTGAAATCGGAAATCGACCGCTGGGGTCCGATCATCAAGAAGGCCGGAGTGACCGTCAACTGATGTTTCCTCCCGGCCAAGGCTCCGTTTTTTCCGGGGCGGCCGGGAATTCGCGTGTTCGATACCGGGACGCGCCGCTCCCGTCCTCCAGGCGGGGCGGCGGTTTCGTTGCTTAGCGACAAGGAGAGAGCCTTGGAGCGTTTCGTTCGCAATCCCAAGGAATTCTGGGTTGGGATCATCTATATCGCCATTGGGTCGGCGGCGCTTTATCTGGGCCGGGAGCTCGAAATGGGCCGGGCCGGAGAAATGGGACCGGCCTATTTTCCAACTATCCTGAGCGTCCTGCTGGTCGGCGTCGGCGTCGTCTCGCTGCTGCGCTCCTTCCTCCGCGCCGGGGCGCCGATAGACCGCCTGGCCATCCGCGGAATGGTGCTGGTCATCCTGTCCATCGTCCTGTTCGGCGTGCTCGCGCGTGGCGCGGGCCTGGCGGTGGCGCTGGTCGCGCTGGTCTTCGTCAGTTCCCGCGCCAGCGTCAAATTCCGCTGGAAAAGCACGGCGCTCATGGCCGTGGGCATCACCGTTTTCTGCGTGCTGGTGTTCCTGAAGGGGCTTGGCATCCCGCTGCCGGTCTTCGGGCCGTGGTTCGGGCTGTGACCGGCGCTTGACGGAGGAGGAAATATGGATCTGATCACCAATCTCGGCATCGGGCTGGCCACGGCGGCGTCGCCGCTCAACCTGCTGTACTGCCTGATCGGCGTTTTTTTGGGCACGATGGTCGGCGTGCTGCCCGGCCTGGGGCCGACGGCGACCATCGCCATGCTGCTGCCGATCACCTTCGGCCTGCCTTCGGTCTCGGCGCTGATCATGCTGGCCGGCATCTACTACGGTTCCCAGTACGGCGGCTCGACCACTTCGATCCTGGTCAACCTGCCCGGCGAGGCGGCCTCGGTGGTGACCGCGCTCGACGGTTACCAGATGGCTCGCCGGGGCCGCGCCGGCGTGGCGCTGGCGACGTCGGCGATCGGTTCGTTCATCGCCGGCACGGTAGCCACCGTGCTGCTGGCGCTGTTCGCCCCGCCGATGGCGGCGCTGGCGCTGAAATTCGGACCCGCCGAATTCTTTTCCCTGATGGTGCTGGGCCTGCTGGCGTCGATGGTCCTCGCCCGCGGATCGCTGCTGCACGCCTTCGGGATGATCGTTCTCGGCCTGCTGCTCGGGATGATCGGCTCCGACGTGAATACCGGCGCGCAGCGCTTCACCTTCGACAACCCGCGGCTCGCCGACGGCATCGGCTTCGTGGTGGTCGCCATGGGCATGTTCGGGATTGCCGAGGTGGTGCGCAACCTCGAAAACGAGGAAGCCCGCTCGGTGACCATCGGCAAGATCACCAAGCTGATGCCTTCGCGCGAGGACTGGAAGCGCATGCTCGGCCCGATCGCCCGCGGCACGGCCATCGGCTCCTTCCTGGGAATCCTTCCGGGCAGCGGTTCGATCCTCGGCTCGTTCGCGGCCTACGCGATCGAAAAGAAAGTCTCCAAGAACTCGGCCGAATTCGGCCACGGCGCGATCGAGGGCGTGGCGGCTCCCGAATCGGCGAACAACGCCGGCGCGCAAACCTCGTTCATCCCGATGCTGACGCTCGGCATCCCGGCCAATCCGGTGATGGCGCTGATGATCGGCGCGATGATCATCCAGGGCATCCAGCCCGGACCGTCGGTGATCACCGAACAGCCGGCGCTCTTTTGGGGAATCATCGTCTCGATGTGGATCGGCAACCTGTTCCTGATCGTGCTCAACCTGCCGATGATCGGCATGTGGGTGAGGCTGGTCAGCGTGCCGTACCAACTTCTCTTCCCCGCGATCCTGGTGTTCTGCTGCATCGGCGTGTTCAGCCTGAACAACACCGAGTTCGACGTTTTCCTGATGGCCATCTTCGGCGTGCTGGGCTACGTCTTCGTCAAGCTGGACTGCGAACCGGCGCCGATGCTGCTGGCCTTCATTCTCGGCCCCTTGATGGAAGAATACATGCGCCGCGCCCTGCTGCTCTCGCGCGGCGATCCGATGGTCTTCCTGCAGCGCCCGATCAGCGCCACCCTGCTGGCGATCGGCGTGCTAGCGGTCGTCGTCGCCAGCCTACCCGCGCTGACCAGGAAGCGCGAGGAAGCCTTCCAGGGCGATGATTGACGGGACAAAGGACGGAAGACAGTCCAGTCAGTAGGCGCTATATTATTGTCATCTGTCTTTCGCCTTCTTCTGTCATCGGGAAAGTCGCGGACATGAAGTGTAATTACTGAACATTTACGAACATTTACGAACATCTCCAGCTTGGCGATATGAGAGCATTTTACGCTTTAGTGCGGACAGTGAACTATTATCGTCCCGGCGGAAGCCGGAATCTAGGAATTTTCGGAAACGAACCTGGTCCAGGCGATCAAAGGGACGACGCAGCGATTGTTCAAACCAACTTCATGTAACGAAATGTGTTGATATCTGGCACGAAAATGCTCCAAAATGCAAAAAATGCTCTAAAATGAGCGCAGCCTCAGCGCATCATCATCAGCGGATGGCCGTTGTCTCAAGATCATGTTGCAAATTTCCGTGAACAGTTCATATCAAGTAGTGATCGATTCAAGGAAAATCTTGACTTCTTTATCCATACCCCGTATTAATAGACACCTCAGCGTAAGACTGAGGAATTTCGAGGAGACCCGTATGAAAATGAAAGTTTCAGT
>JAISQQ010000437.1 GCA_031274075.1 Accumulibacter sp. | reverse complement strand
AAGAATCACCTGGTGGCTCCGCACATGTCGGTTTACCGGGAGAAGGTCAAGAGCATGGTGGAAGGCGAATCGCTCAAGATTCTGCAGGACGCCTGACAACCGGCGACGGATTCCGCGAGATCGAACGGCCTGGAATGAATCGGGGGTTCCTAGTGTAGTATTTCGTTCTTAATAGAGCTTTTAATCAGCGATAACACTTTGTATTCATTGAGTTTTATATGGTTCAATTAGCGCGCAACACTACACTAGGCAAGGCCATCGCGCCATCTCTGCGCGCGGAAATGGGGAAATGGCGGCGCTTACCGGGCGCTTCGTTCCCGCAAGAATACCGACACCTGACCTCTGATTCCTGATTCCTGATCCCTGACAAGTAGGGCGGGAAAGCGCAGCGCCTCCCGCCGGTCCTTTTCACGGCGCAACGCGCCGCACAATATGAGCGGCGGCTGCGCCGCCGGAGAGAACGACCGGCGGGAGGCGCTTCGCTTTCCCGCCCTACTTTCCCACTCTACGGGGCAGAGGTCATAGCTCCGAATCACGCCTTCAGCAATTCCTCGCGGCTGCCCAGCCAGCGGGCGAGATGGCGCGCGGCGCGCGCGGGGGCTTCGCGCAGCAGGCGTTCGGCCATTTCGCGCGCCGGCGCGATCAGTTCGGCGTCCGTCTCCAGGTCGGCGTAGCGCAGCAGGGGAAGGCCGGATTGGCGGCTGCCGACGAATTCGCCCGGACCGCGCAGGCGCAGATCCTGGCGCGCGATCTCGAAACCGTCGCTTTGCTCGAAGATGATCTTCAGGCGCTCGCGCGCGAGCAACGACAGCGGCAACTGGTACAGCAGCACGCAGGCCGAGGCTTCCGGGCCGCGCCCGACGCGGCCGCGCAACTGGTGCAGTTGCGCCAGGCCGAAGCGCTCGGCGTGCTCGATGACCATCAGGCTGGCGTTGGGCACATCGACGCCGACCTCGATGACTGTCGTCGCCACCAGCACGTCGATCCCGCCGGCGGCGAAAGCGGCCATCGTCGCCGCCTTCTCCCCGGACTTGAGCCGGCCATGCACCAGGCCGACGCGCAGGCCGGCCAGTTCCTCCGAGAGCGTCGCGTGGGTGTCGAGCGCCGTCTGCAACTGCAATTTTTCCGATTCCTCGATCAGCGGACACACCCAGTAGACCTGCCGCCCCGCGTCCACCGCGCCGCGGATGCGTTCGATCAGCTCGCCGCGCCGCGCCTCGGAGAACAGCCGGGTGCGCACCGGCGAGCGGCCCGGCGGCAGCTCGTCGAGCACGGAAACGTCGAGGTCGGCGTAATAGCTCATCGCCAGCGTGCGCGGGATGGGCGTGGCCGACATCATCAACTGGTGCGGCGGCTCCGCCGCGTTCCCGCCCTTGCGCCGCAGTTCCAGCCGCTGCGCCACGCCGAAGCGATGCTGCTCGTCGACGATGGCCAGCCCCAGGCGCGCGAAATCGACGCGCTCCTGGATCAGCGCGTGCGTGCCGACCGCCAGTTGCGCGCTGTTCGCCACCTGTTGCCGCGCGGCGCGTTTGGCCGCCTTTTTCTGGCTGCCGGCCAGCCAGGCTACTTCAACGCCGAGCGGTTCCAGCCAGGCGCGCAGCTTGAGGTAATGCTGCTCGGCGAGGATTTCGGTGGGCGCCATGAACGCCGCCTGGTATCCGGCCTCGATCGCCTGGCACGCCGCCAAGGCGGCGACGATGGTCTTGCCGCTGCCGACGTCGCCTTGCAGCAGCCGCTGCATCGGGTAGGGCTGGGCCAGATCAGCGGCGATCTCGGCGGCGACGCGGCGCTGGGCCGCGGTCAGGGCGAAAGGCAGCGACGCCAGCAAGCGGCGCGACAGGACGCCCGCCGGAGCGATGCGCGGCGCGCCGCGCTGGCGGCGCGACAGGTAGGCCCGGCGCAGCGAAAGCTGCTGCGCCAGCAGTTCGTCGAATTTGATCCGCCGCCACGCCGGATGCTGCCGGGACTGCAAGGCGCTTTCCGGTACGCCGGGCGGCGGCGCGTGCAGCAGGCGGACCGCCTTGTCGAAGGGCGGGAAACCGCGTTCGCGGCGCCAGGCTTCATCGAGCAGTTCGGAGAGATCGGCCCCAGCCAGCGCCGCGGCGATATGCTTGCGCAGCACGGCTTGCGACACGCCGGCCGTGGTCGGATAAACCGGCGTCAGCGACGCGGGCAAAGGCTCGCCTTCGCGCACCAGGCGATAGCGCGGATGCACCATCTCGTCACCCAGGAAGCCCGGGCGAATCTCCCCGAAAACGCGCAATCTCTGCTGTTCGTCGCGCGCGCGCTCGAACTGCCGCGTCTGGCTGCCGTAGAAATTGAGGAAGCGCAGCGCGATTTCCCCGCTGCCGTCGGCCACCCACGCCAGCAACTGGCGGCGCGGACGGAACTGCACGGAAACTTCCCGCACCCTCACTTCCAGTTGCACCGGACCGGCGTTTCCCGCCGCCGCGATGGTCGTGAGCTGTGTCTCGTCCTCGTAGCGCAAGGGCAGATGCAGGACGAGATCGCTCTTGCGCGTCAGCCCGAGCTTGTTAAAACGAGCCTTGAGCGCTGGCGGCGCCTCGATCGCGTCGGCGGCGGCCACGCCGGCGTCTTAGCGCGAAACGGCCAGGATCGCGTCGGCTTCGACCAGCGCGCCGCGCGGCAGCGCGGCCACGCCGACCACGGCGCGCGCCGGATACGGCTCGGCAAAGTAGCGGGACATGACTTCGTTGAAGCGGGCGAAATGGCTGAGGTCGGTCAGGAAGACAGTCACCTTCACGGCGTCGGCCAAGGACCCGCCCGCGGCCTCGGCAACGGCTTTCAGGTTCTCCAGCACGCGCTCGATCTGCGCGTCGATGCCGTCGACCAGAAGCATCGACGAGGGATCCAGGCCGATCTGGCCGGACAGGTAAACGGTGTCGCCGACGCGCACCGCCTGCGAATAGGTGCCGATGGCGGCGGGCGCTTGCGGACTGTGGATGATCGTTTTGCTCATAATCGGAATACTCCCTTGGTGAAGACGCAGGGAATGATAAAGGACAAGCGCGGCCATCGCCAATCAAAGGACAAACGCGACCATCGCCAATTTATGCCTTCCTCCGTGTCCCAAGCCGGGCAATCGCACCCCTGTAACGCCGTCGGCATCGTGG
Source organism: Accumulibacter sp. (assembly GCA_031274075.1). GTDB lineage: Bacteria > Pseudomonadota > Gammaproteobacteria > Burkholderiales > Rhodocyclaceae > Propionivibrio. The sequence goes on along the minus strand of JAISQQ010000437.1, from coordinate 103 downwards.
TGGTTTTCCTGTGTAACGCCGTCGGCATCGTGGCGTTTTTCCTGGGAGCGCGGGGCTTCTGCCCCGCAACGGCGGGAATGACACGACCACCGCCGTTGCGGGG
>JAISQQ010000355.1 GCA_031274075.1 Accumulibacter sp. | reverse complement strand
TGCCGGGCAAGGCGGTCGAAGAGCGCACGGAATCGGCTGCGGGGACGAAGCTGGTGATTCCGATGGAACGGCGCAGCCAGGTCAGCCAGCGGCAGCTCGTTCCGGTTGACGGGCGCATTTTCGGGGAATGGGCGATCGGACCGCGGGAACCGGCTGGGATACGCCGGCTGGAGGTCATCGTCGAAGGGCGGGTCGCGGCCACTTTCGAATTCGAGGTGCGATAGTTGCGATAGTTGCGATAGGCGCGACGGTCGAAGGCCGCTAGAATCCGTCCTTTGGGACTTGATCGCCGGATTGGAGCCATTCATGAGCGCGGAATCGCTTGCCGTCATCGGGGCGGGGCACGTGGCCTTGCCCGCCGCCTGGCTGGAGTGAACGGCGCATGGAGCACGAGGCGTTCCGTTCCGAATATCATCGTGTGCTGTCCATCGCCGGCTCCGACAGCGGCGGCGGCGCGGGCATCCAGGCCGACCTGAAGACCTTCGCCGCGCTGGGCTGCTACGGCATGACCGCGATCACCGCGTTGACCGCGCAGAATACCCAGGGCGTGCGCTCCATCCACGGCGTTCCGCCGTGGATCTTGCGCGACCAGATCGACGCCGTGATCGAGGACATCGGCGCGCACGCGGTCAAGATCGGCATGCTGCACGCGCCCGAGACGGTCGCCGTCGTGGCCGAGGCGATCGATCGGCATCGCTTGCGCCGAGTGGTTCTCGATCCGGTCATGGTGGCTACCAGCGGCGCGGCGCTGATCGAGACGCCGGCCATCGAGGCGCTGGTGCGCGAACTCTTTCCGCGCGCCGACGTGATCACGCCCAATCTGGACGAGGCGTCGCTGCTGGTCGGCCGTCCGCTGCGCACGCCGGAAGACATGGAATCCGCCGCGCTGAGCCTGCTGCAGCGGGGGGCGCGGGCCGTGCTGCTCAAAGGAGGGCATCTGCCGGGCGACACGGTGATCGATCTGCTGGTCAGCCCGGCCGGCGGAAAATACTGGATGCAAGCGCGGCGCATCCGCGGCGCCAATACGCACGGCACGGGCTGCACGCTGTCCAGCGCCATCGCGGCCCATCTGGCGCTGGGCGCGTCCTTGCCGGAAGCGGTGCGGCGCGCCCGGGACTATGTCCGCCGGGGCTTGCGCGCCGGCGCGCCGGTGCGCACCGGCGCGGGCAGCGGGCCGCTCGATCATGGCTATGCGCCAAGGCGCATGCATTTGCGGCCGTTGACGGACGGCCAGTAGACCGGGTGACTCGCCCTCCCTGTACCGAATGCGGTTTGAGAAGCTGTTTTAGAAATCAGAAAGACGTTTGAGAAGCAGATGGATCATCCAGGGCAGGGCGCGCTCTCCGAGCGCGCCGGGGGGCGGCGGTTTCGGAGAAATCGCCCTACCTTCCTCCAGGGCTTGAATTGAGGTTTTTGGGATCTAAGCATTTCTCGTACTAATTTTTTTTAAAACAGCTTCTCAGGCGAGGTTTCCAGGATGACGGGACTTGCCAGTTCGCGCTTGTCGGACGATGCTGCGGATGCTTGAATGACGGGAGAAACCCATGGGACCGACTTACGCGCAGATAAAGCTTGAGAACCCGTTCATCCGGCGGGAAGTGGAGGTTTCCGCGCTCGTGGATTCGGGGTCCGTGTTCTTGATCGTTCCCGAGCATCTTGCGCTGCAGCTTGGTTTCGACACCACCGAGGTTTGGCGGCGCGAGGTGGTTCTGGCGAACGCGCAGCGCGCGTCCGTGCCGATGATCGGGCCGATCCGCGTGTGGTTTGGCGACCGTTGCTGCGATACCTCCGCGCTCGTGCTCGGTGATGAACCCTTGCTGGGCGCGGTGCCGATGGAGATGATGGATTTGGTGGTGCATCCAGCTACGCGGAAGTTGTCGGTGAATCCGGCGAGTCCCTATGTGCCGGTGGCGGTGACGAAGTGAAAACGGCAAGCGCGGCTTGGGTCGAAGCTGTGAAGCCCAAGGCTGGCGGGTAAGGGGGAAAGGGGAAAAGGGAAAAAGGGAAATTTCATCCAGCCCAGGCCGACGCGCCGTCCCGAAACGCTTGTTCTCGTTCGGCGGGCAGGATAGACTTGGCGTCCAATTCATTAACCGTGTCCTTGGCCTTGTTCGATTTTCCCATCCGTTTCCGCTGGCTGCTGGCCCTGATGGTCGCGCTTTCGCTGATCGCGCCGCATCGGATTTCGCCGGATTCGCTCCTGCTGTCCCCGCAGACCGCGCAAACGCGGGTGCTTGCCGCCGATTCGGGCGCGGAGGACGGCGCGTTCGGAGAATTGGAATCGTTGGAATTGTTGGAATTGCCGGCCGACTATGGCGACGCGCATTCCAGTGATTACCCGCAGGAAATGGACAAGATTCTTTCGCTGTTTTTCCCGCATTGGGGAACGGTCGCCGTTCCGTGGGATGGCGTTTACTTTGCGAGCCTGTCTCCCGACCCGGTATTTCCTTTCGACCGGCCGCCCAAGACGGCGCGTGGCGCGGCCTGATCGGCCGGTCTGGCGGCGAATTTGCCGGGAAATAGATGTTCCTTTTTGTCAGAATCGTTTCAATCCGCCGCGCCGGGATGTCCCTTGCGGGCGGTTTACATAGCATGGAGTGGAGATGAAAAAACTGTTGATGACTTTGTTTCTCTCGTTCATGGCGCTCGGCTTGAGCGTCGATAGCGCGGAGGCCGCGCGCTTTGGCGGCGGACGGTCGTTTGGCATGCAGCGGGCGGTGACGCCGCGGGCTCCGGCGCAGCAGGCGGCGCCGCGGGCGCCGGGTAATGCGCCGGCCACGGCCCCCGGCGTCGCTCCGAGACGCGGCTGGCTCGGGCCGGTCGCGGGGCTGGCCGCCGGCATCGGGCTGGCGGCGCTGTTCTCCCATCTCGGCCTGGGCGAGGAATTGGCCAATGTGGTGATGATCCTGCTGCTGGCCATGGCGGCGGTGTTCGTCTTCCGGATGCTGTTCCGCCGCAACGCGCCAGCGGCGCGGCCGATGCAGTACGCCGGAGGAACGGGGCAGGGCGGTTTCGCGACGCCGCTGCCGCAGGCGGTGGCCGCTGCGGCGACCGATTCCGTTCCCGCGGACTTCGACGCGCCGGCTTTCCTGCGCGTGGCCAAGCTCAATTTCGTCCGCTTGCAGGCGGCGAACGACGCCAAGAACCTGGACGACATCCGGGAGTTCACGACGCCGGAAATGTTCGCCGAGATCAAGCTGCAAATGGACGAGCGCGGCGCGGCGGCGCAGCAGACGGACGTGGTGCAGCTCGACGCCGGCTTGCTCGAAGCGGTCACGGAAGACCAGCGGCATGTCGCCAGCGTGCGCTTTTCCGGCCTCATCCGCGAGCAGGCCGGCGCGGCCGCGGCGCCGTTCGACGAGGTGTGGACGCTGACCAAACCCGTCAGCGGGGAAAGCGGTTGGGTCATTGCCGGAATCCAGCAGCTCGGTTGATCCGGCGGGGTTTCCGGGAAAAAGGGCTGGCCGGATGCGGCCAGTCTTTTTTTTCGGAACACGTCCCGGAAGCACGGGGAAAAAGTGAAAGGAATTTCAGATGCCGCCCGCTCCGCGTCGGGAAAATGACGGGCGGGGCGAAGAAACGTCCACCGCCGGTGGGCGCTCGTCCTTGTCGAACATTCTGCGCTCGCTGGCCGACGACGGCGCGGGCCGCGAGAGGATTTCCATCCGCGATCTGCTCGACGCGCTGGGCGATTGCGCCCTGGCGGTCTTGATGTTCGTCTT
>JAISQQ010000212.1 GCA_031274075.1 Accumulibacter sp. | reverse complement strand
CGCCCGGGCGTAGTAGCCCAGCCCGGCCCAGGCTTCGAGCACCGCTTCGAGCGGCGCGGCCGCCAGGGCCGCGACATCGGGAAAACGCCGCAGGAAACGCTGGTAGTACGGAATTACGGTGGCCACCTGGGTCTGCTGCAGCATGATCTCGGACAGCCAGATACGATAGGCGTCGCGCGTCCGCTGCCAGGGCAGGTCGTGGCGGCCGTGTTCCCCTTGCCAGCGGATCAGGCGGGCGGCAAGGGAATCGGGAGCGGCGGAGTCGGGCATCCGGGGCGTTTTAGAAGCTGTTTTAGAAATCAGAAAGACGTTTGAGAAGCAGATGGATCATCCAGGGTAGGGCATCCAAGGTAGGGCGCGCTCTCCGAGCGCGCCGGGTGGCGGCGGTTTCGGAGAAACCGCCCTACCATCACCCAGTGCTCGAATTGAGGTTTTTGGGATCAAAGCATTTCTCGTACCAATTTTTTTAAAACAGCTTCTTACACTTTGGAAGCGGTTTGCGATCTTCCCTCTGGGAGCGCGGGGCACCCGCCCCGCAACAGCGGCGGTCGTGTCTTTCCCGCTGTTGCGGGGCGGACGCCCCGCGCTCCCAGGTTTCGGCCCGGCGACCGGGTTCATTTCTTCATGCGCGCTACGCGCCTACACCGGCCCGGGAAGCGCCACGCCGTATTTCGCGGCGGCGGCGGCCAGCGCTTCCCATACCTTGGGAGCGACGTCGATTCCCGAGCGTTCGGCCTCGCGCATGCGGCGTTGCGCCATCTCGCCCGGCATGCGCACCGGATTCGCCGGGTCGATCGGGACGTTGGCGTGGCAGCGCCCGGCCAGGAAATCCATCTGGCGCAAAAAGGCGTCGCGCCCGGCGAAGGCGGCGGGATCGATGAGTTGCAGGAAAACGTTGGCGCCCCAGCGCGGCTCGCTGTCCAGGCGGCCGAAGCCGCCGAGGCCGTGCGTCAGCATCTCGACCATCAGCGACAGGCCAAAACCCTTGTGCCCGTATTCGCGCCCACCGAGCGGCAGCAGGGTGCCCCCAGCACCCGGATCGATGACGCGCGGGTCGTTGCTCGGATGGCCCTCGGCGTCCATCAGCCAGGGATGCGCGAAGGACGCGCCGGCCGCCGCTTTCTGCCGCGCCATGCCGACGGTGGTGATCGAAGTGCTGACGTCGATCCACACCGGCGCTTCCGTCCCCGGATAGCCGATGGCGATCGGATTGGGCGTGAATAGCGGCTCCTTGCCGCCGTAGGGGGCGATGTAGCCGAACGCCGGGTCGGACGAGGCGAGGATGATCGCCAGCCCGCGCCCGGTGGCCTGCCCGAGCAGCGCCATCAGGCAGGCGATGTGGTGACTGCGGCGAATCACGGCGGTGACCACGCCGTGTTCGGCGACGCGCCCGGCGGCCTGCGCGCAGGCTTGCGAAACCAGCCACGGACCGGGCAGATAGTTGCCGTCCCAGACGAAGACCGCGCCCGAATCGCGAACCACGGCGGGTTCGCCGCGCGCCGCCATCGCGCCCTTTTCGATCTCCCCCAGGTATTGCGGACAAAGCGCCATGCCGTGCGTGCGCTGGCCGACCATGTCGCCGGCCACCAGCACCTCGGCCACGGCGCGCGCCTTGCCGCCGTCCATGCCGGCCGCCGCGAACAGGGCCGTGGCGAGTTGTCTGAGCGATTCCACCGTATAACGTTGCGTCATGTCGATCTCCCGGGAATATGGATCATGCGGGGCCGGTCGTGTGACCTGGCCGAAAACGATATTGTAGCGACGACGCCGGGGACAGCGTCCATTTCGTTCGTTCCGGGTTTTCCAGCTTGACTCCGGAGGAGCAACGAAAGACAATGTGTACGGACATGTTGTCCGTATAGGAGAGGAAAATGTCAAATTTGTCTGCAAACGGTGGAGCGCCGGGTTTTTCCTTCTACGACGCCATGAACAAAATCCCTGGCGGGCTGATGATCATCCCGTTGGTACTGGGATCGATCGTCGGCACCTTCGCGAAACCTTTTCTCATGATGGGATCGTTTACCACGGCGCTTTTCCAGGCGAGCGCCCTGCCGCTCATCGGCCTGCTCATTTTCGCGACGGGGATGCAGGTCACGCTGCGCACCAGCGGGCCGGTGCTGGCGACGGCCGGCGTCGTGCTGGTGGGGAAATCGATCATCCCGGCGACGCTGGTCGTCGCCCTGGGCATGATGATCGGCGTAGACGGCGTTTTCGGCATTTCGATACTGGCCATGCTGGTCGCCGTCGATAATTCGAATGGCGGGCTGTGGCTGGCGTTTACGGGCCGCTACGGCGACAAGCGGGACCGGGGAGCGTACATCGCGTCGGCCTTGAACGACGGGCCGTTTTTCTCGATGCTCTTTCTCGGCGTCTCGGGTCTCGCGCAGATTCCATTCCTGGCGCTCGTCGCGGCGATCGTCCCCTTTTTGCTGGGTATGCTTATCGGCAACCTGGACAAGAAATGGACCGAAATCCTGCGTCCGACGCCGCAGATCGTGATTCCGTTCTTCGCCTTTGCCCTGGGCACCGGAATCAACCTGGAAAGCGTGGTCAAAGGGGGGCTTTCCGGCATCCTCGTCGGCGTGATCGTCGCGCCGCTCACCGGCTTTCTCGTCTATCTGGGCTACAAGTTCGTTTTACATCGCGGCCATCGTTCGGGCATCGGCTTCGCGGCGGGCACCACGGCGGGCAACGCCATCGCCACCCCGGCCATCGTCGCGCAGGCGGACCCGACTTTCGCCCCGCTGGTGGGCACGGCCACCGCGCAGGTCGCCGCCTGCGTCCTGGTTACGGCGATCCTCGCTCCGATTTTTGCTTCATGGATGCTCAAGCGCGAAGGCGGCCTGCTCAGCGAAGAAGAAATCGCCAAGATTGACGCGATGGATCTTAGCGTCGGCGAACCTCAACTCTGAGGAAAGCGGCGATGCACTCCATTTCCGGCGGCGAACAGCCCTTGCGCATTGCCATCCTGGCCGACGACATGACCGGCGCCGGCGACACCGCCGTCCAGTTTGCCGAGCGCCGCTGGCCGTCGTACCTGCAACGGGCCGATGAGCTTCCGCCGCTTCCCGCGGTCTCGGCCCTGGCCCGCTCGCTCAACACCCGCGCGCTGCCCGGACGCGCCGCGGCTTCACTCACCGAGGCCGCGACGAAAGCGATGCTGGAGGCCGGGACGAGCCGGCTCTATCTGAAAGTCGATTCGACCATGCGCGGGAGCGTGGCGGCGCAACTCGAGGGCGCGCTGCGCGCCTGGCGCGAGCTTCATCCGCGGTCCTTCGTCGTCCTGTGTCCCGCCTACCCGGCCATGGGCCGGACCATCGACCGGGGCCGATTATGGGTCAATGGCGTCGCGCTCGAGGATTCTCCCGCGGGCACCGACCCGGTGACGCCGATGCGCAGCTCGCTGTTCAGCGAACTCGTTCCCGGCAGCGCCGTCGTTCCCGAGGGCACGGCCGCATGGCTTCTGCAAGCCGTCCGGGCGGCGGCGCGCAAACATGACATCGTTGTAGTCGAAGCCTCTTCGGAGGCCACGCTCGACGCGCTGTCCGAAGTGATCGCGCAACTTGGCCCGGAGGCTCTTCCCGCCGGCTCGGCCGGACTCGCCCTGGCGCTGGCGAAGGCGTGGCGTCCGCGCGGCGGCTCCGCGGCGGAGAACCCCGGCATAAAGGTGGACGGAACGATACTGATCCTTCGGACTTCGGCCAACGAAGTCTCCCGGCGCCAAGTGTGCCGGGTGATCGAAGCGTGGCCCGGCGGGGATTTGCCGAGGCTGGCCCCCGAAGCCTCGGACCTGTCCAGCGAAAAGAGCGCGCGCGATTGGGCAGGCCGCTTGCGCATCGCCGCCCCCGGCCCGCGGATACTGATTCTCGAAGTCCCCGCCGAGCGTATCGACGGCGAGCCGCTCGTCGCGGCCAGCCAGCGCATTGCCCGCGGCATGGCTTCGGCCGTCGAGGCCATCGCCGCCCGCGCCGGCGTCGAGGCGCTCGTCCTGATCGGCGGCGACGGGGTAGACGCGACGCTGGCGGCGCTGGGCGTAAAATACCTGCGCGTCATGCGCCGCGTCGTCGAGGGCGTCCCCGTCTGCGAAGCCTTCGGAGCCTCCGGACAGCGGATGATCGTGGTCACCAAGGCGGGAGGATTCGGCGATGAAGACACGCTGCTGGCCGTCCTCGACTGGCTCCAGGGACACTGAAAAGAGTAGCAAGAGAGTAGCCGGCGGGGAGGCGAATATCTCCCCGATCGATGAACCATCAAGGAATGGAGTAAATGGAGTAGCTGAAAGCTTGGGCGGAAGATAAGCGCCGGCTTGCCCGGCTCGGCGACAGGAAAAGGAGCGCTTGCCTCTTTACGCCCGATCGCCGGATTTTCACTCCTCCGCCCAAGCGGGAAGTTCTCTACAAATCATCATGTCACTCCCCATATTGGGCGTCACCCTGGGCGACGCCGCCGGGATCGGTCCCGAAATCGTCGCCAAAACGCTGCTCAAGCATCCGGAGCTGCGGAAAATCTGCGTCCCGGTGGTCATTGGCGACGAGCGCGCGCTGCGCAACGGCGCGGCCATCGGCGGTCTCGATCCAGACGCCGTGCGCACGATCGAGGATCCCTCCGAGGCGGCGAACGAGCCAGGCGTCATCGATCTCATCCAGACCGGCCCGCCGCTGGGCCACGTCGCTCCCGGCTCGATCCACGTCGACGCGGGCGACGGCGCGTATCGTTTCGTCGTCGCCGCCTGCGAGCTGGCCAAGGCCGGCAAGATCGACGGCATCGTGACGCCGCCGCTGAACAAGGCGGCGCTCCATCTCGCCGGACATTACTATCCCGGCCATACGGAACTGCTGGCCGAACGCTTCGGCGTCAAGGATTATTCATTGGTGCTCTCGGCCGGCAATCTCTATGTTTTCCATTTGACGACGCATGTGTCGATGCGCCAGGCGATCGAGCTGATCACGCCGGAGCGCGCCGCGTCGGTCATCGATCTCGCCTCCGCCTTCTGCCGCGCGCTGGGCCGGCCCGATGAACCGATCGCGCTGGCGGGCCTCAATCCGCACGCCGGCGAGAATCGCCTGTTCGGCGACGAAGAAGCGGACGTGCTCGCTCCCGCCGTCGAGGCCGCGCGAAAACGCGGTATCGACGCGCACGGCCCATTGCCCGGCGACGCCGTCATCCCGGCGGCCGTGCGCGGAAAATGGAACATGATCATCGTTTGCTATCACGACCAGGGACACGCGCCGTTCAAGGCCGTCTATGGCGACGACGGCGTCAACATCACCGTCGGACTGCCGATCGTGCGCGTCTCCGTGGATCACGGCACCGCCTTCGACATCGCCGGACGAGGCATCGCGCGCGAAGCCAGCCTGGTGCTCGCCACGCAAAGAGCCGCCATGCTCTCGAAAGGCTGGAGCACGGTGTGGGAAACCGCGCGCGCCGGAATGACGCCGTAGAGCGTTCAGGGGACAGAAGACAGTAATATTTGCGGGCGCGAAGCGCCCGGTGACTGGACTGTCCTCTGTCCTCTGTCTTCTGTCCTCTGACTTTACCCAAACTTCACTTATCCGGGCTTTTCTGGGTTAAATTTCCTTCGTTCCTTTCATTTCGATCGAGGGAGATTCAGTGAACCGTCCCGTCCGTATCCCGCGGCACGTTCAGATATCGAACGCGCTGCGCCGCCAGATCGACGAGCGAGAACTCTTGCCGGGAGACCTCCTTCCGAGCGAGGCGGATCTCTGCGGGAGTTTCAAGGTTTCGCGCTCGGTCATAAGGCAGGCGCTGGACACGCTGGTGCGCGACGGCGTCGTGAAAAAAGCCCACGGACGCGGAACCGTGGTCTCGGTAGGCCCGGAATTGCAGCGCAATCCGCTGTGGAGCGCGGGCTTATCCACACAGATGGCCAAGCTCGGCTCGCGCGTCTCCACCCGGGTGCTGAGTTACGAGATCGAGGATGTCCCGACCTCCATCCGCGGACTCGCCGGACCGCAGGCCCTGCGTCTCGAACGCTTGCGCTTCGTCGACGACCAGCCGACGGCCTTCATCCGCACCTGGCTGCCCTGCGAGCTGTCTGCGCTGATCACCCCCGATATTCTCGAGAACGCGTCGCTCCACGAGCAGTTGTACCTGAAAGCCGGTTGGGTGGTATCCACCGGCAATCGCCAGGTCAGGGCCACCGCCGCGCGCGCGCCCATCGACGGCCTGCTCGACGTCCCCGCCGGATATCCCTTGCTTCTCCTGGAAGGCCAAAGCACGGAACAGCATGGCCGCGTCGTCGAGGTGTTTTCTACCTGGCACCGCAGCGACAGGATCGCCTTCGACATTTCGGAAAATCCCCAGAACAACCCTGTCATGTCCGGCAACGGCGATACGCCCGAGATCCGCAAGGCTCTGGAAAACGCCCAGTCGCTCATGGAAAACGCCCTGGCCGAGATCGCGAAACTCACGGCCAGGCCGGGAATACGCTGAGTGCTTTCCAGAGGACGGATTCCAGAGGACAGAAGACAGAGGACAGTCCAGTTACCGGGCGCTTCGCGCCCGCAAATATTACTGTCTTCTGTCCTCTGGAATCGCGAGGATGGCGCGTACCGCGGGCACGCGCGACAGCTTCCACGTACCGATGGCCCAGCGCCAGAAATCGGCCAGCGCCATCCCCTCCGCTTCGGCGGGAACCGGCTGGCCGAGGAAGCGTAGCGCGCGCGCCAGCAGGCCGACGCCTTGCGCCGGGTCGATGGCCGGCGCACGCGTCTGCTTGGACAGCTTTTCCCCCGCCGGATTGACGGCCACCGGCAAATGCGCATGGCTGGGCGCGGGCAGGCCGAGGCATTGCTGCAGCCAAATCTGGCGCGCCGTCGAATCGAGCAGGTCGACGCCGCGCACGACCGCATTGACGCCCTGCGCCGCGTCGTCCGCGACCACCGCCAACTGATACGCGTACTGGCCGTCGGCGCGTAGCAGGACGAAGTCGCCGACCTCGCGCTCCAGGTTCTGGCGCGCTTCACCCTGGACGCGGTCCTGGAAGACGAATTCCCGGTCGGGAACGCGCAGCCGCCACGCGCGCGCCGCCGCGCCGGCGCGCAAGCCGGCGCGGCAGGTGCCCGGATAGAGCAGGCCGCCGTCGACCGAGCGGCGCGTGGCCTGCGCCGCGACCTCGCTGCGCGAGCAGGCGCACGGATACACCAGCCCGGCAAGCTGCAGGCTCACCAGCGCCGCGTGATACAGGTCGAGACGCCGGCTCTGGAAAACGACCTCGCCGTCCCACTCGAAACCGAAGCCCTCCAGCGTCCGCAGGATGCCGTCGCCCGCGCCGGGCGTCGTCCTCGGCGCGTCGATGTCCTCGATGCGCAGCAGCCACTCGCCGCCCGCGGCCCTGGCGTCGAGATAGCTGCCGACGGCGGCCACCAGCGAACCGAAATGCAGCGGCCCGGTCGGCGACGGCGCGAAACGCCCGCGATAGCCGCCTGGAAGTTCTTTGCGGGTTTCGTCAGGCATCGGGCGGGAAGAGTCGTTGCAAGTTACGCCGGGATCTTGCCGCTCTCGTTTCGCGGGCGGGAGCGATGCCTGGCGACAGGCCGGGGCCGGAACGGATTCTCCCGACCCGTTCGCAGGCTCGTTTCAAGCCAATTGTGGGATAATTGCCGCGGACACCATAGAGCGGGGAATGGACTCGATGCCTGACAATCTCTCCTTTGCCATTGCTGCGTGTGCCTTTGGGATAGAAGAGAATCCAGTTCAGCGAACCGCCCGGAGCCACGCGCAGGTAAAGGCCGTCGACGCCGGCGGCGGCAATCTGGCCGCCTTTCGCAATCTTGTAGCCTTCCGGCTTGGCTCTCGTTTCACGAACCGCTTTTTCGAGTCGGGGGCGCGAGAGTTCCCTGGTTTTCCTGGGCATGGCCGTTCCTTTGCCGTCATCTTGTATCGCATGATCCAGCGGCGTCTTATACCGCAAAAAAGCGCGGGTTTGAATCGGCGTGACCAGGCGGCTGCGCACGGCGTGTATCTATATTCTATTGTTTTATATGGATTTTTTGTACTATCCTGGGCGGCGGTAGACGGCCTTCAAAACGGATTCCGTCTCCGCCGCTTACCGAAAGGCGAACGCGAGTTCGCTTTTTTTCCCATTGCTTCGATCTCTAACGAACCCGCGGATGACCATCATGTTTGACGCCGTGCGCAACAACAAGCGAATCGTCCAGATTTTCCTCGCCGTGATCGCCCTGCCTTTCGCTTTCTTGGGCGTCGACTATATGCAGAATCGGGGGGCGGGCAGCGATCTGGCCAGTGTGGGGGACAGCAAGATCAGTTATCTCCAGTTCGAGCAGGCCTTGCGCGAGCGCCAGGATCAATTGCGCCAGTCGACGGGGGAAGCGTTCAATCTGGAAATGATGAATTCGCCGCAAGTCCGGCTGGGCATTCTCAACGGCCTGATCGACCAGCGCCTGCTGCTGCTGGAAGCGGCGAACAAGCGCCTGGCGGTCAGCACGCAGGCGCTGCAGGCTTTCATCGCCGGCATACCGGCGTGGCAGGAGAATGGCGCGTTCTCGCAGTCGCGCTACGAGGCCGTGCTGCGCGCGCAGGGCATGTCTCCGGAACAGTTCGAGGCGCGCCTGCGCCAGGATATGACCCTGCAGCAACTGATCGGCACGGTCGGCGCTTCGGCCTTCGTGTCCGCGACGCAGGCCGAGGCGATACTGCGCATCCAGGCCGAGGAGCGCAAGTTCAGCGAGTTTACGATTGCCGCGGCTCCGTTCGCGGAGAAACTGAAAATCGAGCCGGAGGCCCTGCAAAAGTTCTACGACGAGAACAAGCCTCGCTTCGAGGTGCCGGAGCAGGTCAAGGCCGAGTACGTCGTGCTGTCGCTCGACGCGCTGATGGCGCAGGTGACGCCGGGCGACGCCGAGATCAAGTCGTGGTACGAAGGCCACCCGGATATCTACCGGCAGCCCGAGGAGCGGCGCGCCAGCCACATCCTGATCATGCCCGGCGACGGCGGCAAGGAACAGGCCAAGGCCCAGGCCGAAGCGGTGTTGAAGGAGCTGCGGCAGGATCCGTCCCGCTTCGCCGACCTGGCCAAGCAGCATTCGCAGGATCCGGGGTCGGCGGAAAAGGGCGGCGACCTGGGCTTCTTCAGTTCCGGCGCGATGGTCAAGCCGTTCGACGACGCGGTGTTCAGCCAGAAAGAGGGAGAAATCTCCGGGCTGGTCGAAACGGATTTCGGCTACCACATCATCGAGGTCACCGGCATCCGGGAGGCGAAGGAGCGGCCGCTGGAGGACGTGCGCGGCGAGATCGAGGCCGAGTTGAAACGCCAGGAGGCCGGCCGCCAGTTCGCCGAGATGGCGGAGGCGTTCAGCAATCTGGTTTACGAACAGTCCGACAGCCTGCAGCCCGCCGCCGACAGGTTCGCGCTGAAGATCGAGCAGACCGGCTGGCTGCCCAAGAACGCCGATCCGCAGGTGCGGGCGGCCTGGGGGCTCTTGGACAACGACAAGGTGATGACGGCGCTTTTCTCCGAGGACGCGATCGGGAACAAGCGCAACACCGAAGCGCTCGAAGTGGCCCCGAGTACCCTGCTGGCGGCGCGCGTGGTGGAGCATGCCGCGGCGACGATGCGTCCGTTCGATACGGTCAGGGACGACATCGAGAAGACGCTCCGGGACGAGGAGGCGATGAAGCAGGCCACGAGCGCCGGCGAGGCGCGCCTGGCGGAACTGCGCAAGGGAGAAGAGCAAAACGGAGAAGACCCGGTCGCGTGGTCGGAAACGCGCGCCGTGTCGCGCCTGCAGGCCGCGCAGCCCCCCTTGCCGGTGGCCGCCCTGCAAGCCATTTTCAAGGTCGACGCGCAGAAGCTGCCGGCGTATGCCGGCGTCGGCGTCGACGACGGCTACGCGCTGTTCAAGATCACCGAGGTCACGCAGCCGGAGGAGATCGACGAAAACCAGCTCAAGGCGCTCAAGAACGGATATACGGGCATCGTGGCGCAGGAAGATATCGCCGCCTACCTGTCGAGCCTGCGTTCCCGCTACAAGATCGACATCAACCAGTCTTTGCTGGACAGGGATCAGGGATCAGATGTCAGG
>JAISQQ010000205.1 GCA_031274075.1 Accumulibacter sp. | reverse complement strand
TCCTGGAACGACGCCGCCGAGATGAACGAATCGGTGGACAGCGAGGCCTTGGTGATGCCGAGCAGCACCGGCTCGTAGGTCGCCGGCAGCTTTCCTTCGCCGAGGCGGTCGTTCTCGTTGAGCACGTGCGCCTTTTCGACCTGCTCGCCGCGAATGAACTTGGTGTCGCCCGGATCGACCACGGTGACGCGGCGCAGGATCTGGCGGACGATGACTTCGATGTGCTTGTCGCTGATCTTCACGCCCTGCAGGCGGTATACGTCCTGGACTTCGTCGGTGATGTAGATCGCCAGCGCTTCCGCGCCTTGCAGGCGCAGGATGTCGTGCGGGTCGGGCGCGCCGTCGACGATCATTTCGCCCTTGTTGACCACTTGCAGGTCGTCCACCAGGACGTGCTTGTCCTTCGGAATCAGGTATTCGTGCGCGACGCCGTCGAGGTCGGTGATCACCAGGCGCTTCTTGCCCTTGGTGTCCTTGCCGGAGGTCACGGTGCCGGTGAATTCGGCGAGCATGCCGGCGTCCTTGGGGGTGCGCGCCTCGAACAATTCGGCGACGCGCGGCAGGCCCCCGGTGATGTCGCGGGTCTTCGCCGATTCCTGCGGCAGGCGCGCCAGCACGTCGCCCACCGAAATCTCCTGTCCGTCTTCGACGGTGATGATCGCGCCGACCTGGAAGGTGATCATCACCGGATGGTCGCTGCCGTGCATGTGCACTTCCTGGCCGTTGGCGTCGAGCAGCTTGACCTGCGGGCGCAGTCCCTTGGTCTGCGTCTTGCCGCCGCGCTTCGGATCGATCACTACCCGGGAGCCGATTCCCGTGGCTTCGTCGATCTGCTTGACCACGGTCACCCCTTCCTCGAAGTTCTCGAATTTCACCTGGCCCGAATATTCGGCGATGATCGGGCGGGTATGCGGGTCCCAGGTCGCCAGCCGGGTGCCGGCCTTGGCCTGCTGGCCGTCGGTCACGCGCAGGGTCGAGCCGTAGGGCACCTTGTGTTTCTCGCGCTCGCGGCCGTTGTCGTCGGTGATCAGCACCTCGCCGGAACGGGTGATGACGATCTTCTCGCCCTTGGCGCTGGTCACGTAGCGCATCGACGCCGTGAAGCGCACGATACCGGCGCTCTTGGTCTCGACGTGGCTGGCGACGGCGGCGCGCGAGGCGGCGCCGCCGACGTGGAAGGTGCGCATGGTGAGCTGCGTTCCCGGCTCGCCGATCGACTGCGCGGCGATGACGCCCACCGCTTCGCCGACATTGACCAGCGTGCCGCGGCCGAGGTCGCGGCCATAGCATTTGGCGCACAGCCCGTAGCGGGTTTCGCAGGTCAGCGGGGTGCGCACCTTCACTTCGTCGATCCCGAGCTGGTCGACGAGATCGCACAGGTCTTCGTTGATCAGGGTTCCCGCCTCGATCACCGTTTCATCGGTTTCGGGATCGATCACGTCGTTGACGCAGACGCGGCCGAGAATGCGTTCGCGCAAAGGCTCGATGACCTCGCCGCCCTCGATCAGCGCCTTCATGGTGACGCCGTTCGAGGTGCCGCAATCGTCCTCGGTGACCACCAGATCCTGGGTGACGTCTACCAGGCGGCGGGTCAGGTAACCCGAGTTGGCCGTCTTCAGCGCCGTGTCCGCCAGCCCCTTGCGCGCGCCGTGCGTCGAGATGAAGTACTGCAGCACGTTCAGCCCTTCGCGGAAATTGGTGGTGATCGGCGTCTCGATGATCGAGCCGTCCGGCTTGGCCATCAGTCCGCGCATGCCGGCCAACTGGCGAATCTGCGCCGCCGAGCCGCGGGCGCCGGAATCGGCCATCATGTAGATGGAATTGAACGACTCCTGCTTCACCTTGTCGCCGTGGCGGTTGACGACTTCCTCGTAGCCCAGTTGCTCCATCATCACCTTGGCGACGTGGTCGCCGGTGCGCCCCCAGACGTCGACCACCTTGTTGTAGCGTTCGCCGGGGGTCACGAGACCGCCGAGGTACTGGTTGGTGATCTCCTTGACTTCCTTTTCCGCGGCGGCGATGATCTCGCTCTTCTGCCCCGGCACCAGCATGTCGTCCGAACAGATGGAAATGCCCGCCCGCGTCGCCAGGCTGTAGCCGTTCTGCATCAGCTTGTCGGCGAAAACCACCGTTTCCTTCAGTCCGCAGCGGCGGAAAGAGGCGTTGATCAGCTTGGAGATTTCCTTTTTCTTGAGCGGCTTGTCGATCACGCTGAACGGCAGTCCCTTGGGCAGGATCTCCGACAAGAGCGCCCGCCCCGCCGTGGTCTCGTAGCGCGTCAGTTTCGCGTCCCAGCCGCCGTTGGCGTTCTTCACGTATTCGCGGATGCGCACCGATATCCTGGAATGCAGTTCGAGTTCGCCGGCGTTCAGGGCGCGGCTGATTTCGCCCAGGTCGGTGAACATCATCCCCTCGCCCTTGCCGTTGATGCGTTCGCGCGTGGCGTAATACAGGCCCAGCACGATGTCCTGCGAAGGCACGATGATCGGATCGCCGTTGGCCGGGGAGAGCACGTTGTTCGAGGCCAGCATCAGGGTGCGCGCTTCCATCTGCGCTTCCAGCGACAGCGGCACGTGAACCGCCATCTGGTCGCCGTCGAAGTCGGCGTTGAAGGCGGCGCAGACCAGCGGGTGCAGCTGGATGGCCTTGCCTTCGATCAGCGTCGGCTCGAAGGCCTGGATGCCTAGGCGGTGCAGCGTCGGCGCCCGGTTGAGCATGATCGGGTGCTCGCGGATGACCTCTTCGAGGATGTCCCAGACCACAGGCTCCTGCATCTCGACCATCTTCTTGGCCTGCTTGATGGTCGTCGCCAGGCCCATGATTTCCAGGCGGTTGAAGATGAACGGCTTGAACAGTTCGAGCGCCATCAGCTTCGGCAGGCCGCACTGGTGCAGCTTGAGCTGCGGGCCGACGACGATGACCGAGCGGCCGGAGTAGTCGACGCGTTTACCGAGCAGATTCTGGCGGAAACGCCCGCCCTTGCCCTTGATCATGTCGGCCAGCGATTTCAGCGGACGCTTGTTGGCGCCGGTCATCGCCTTGCCGCGCCGGCCGTTGTCGAGCAGCGAGTCGACCGCCTCCTGCAGCATGCGCTTTTCGTTGCGCACGATGATTTCCGGCGCCTTCAGTTCCAGCAGGCGCTTCAGGCGGTTGTTGCGGTTGATGACGCGGCGGTACAGGTCGTTCAGGTCGGAGGTGGCGAAACGGCCGCCGTCGAGCGGCACCAGCGGGCGCAGGTCCGGCGGCAGCACCGGCAGCACTTCGAGGATCATCCATTCCGGCTTGATCCCCGACTTCTGGAATCCTTCGAGGATCTTCAGGCGCTTGGAAAACTTCTTGCTCTTCGTTTCCGAGGTCGTCGTCTCGAGTTCCGAACGCAGGAGTTCGACCTCGGAATTGAGATCGATCGAGCGCAGCAATTCGCGGATGCCTTCCGCACCCATCGCCGCCTGGAAGTCGTCGCCGTACTCCTCGACCTTGGCCAGGTAGTCGTCCTCGGTCAAAAGCTGCCCGCGGGCCAGCGGCGTCATGCCCGGATCGCAGACGACGAAAGCCTCGAAGTAAAGCACCCGTTCGATGTCGCGCAGGGTCATGTCCAGGACCATGCCGAGACGGCTCGGCAGGCTCTTGAGAAACCAGATGTGCGCCACCGGCGAAGCGAGTTCGATGTGCGCCATGCGTTCGCGGCGCACTTTCGAGAGCGTCACTTCGACGCCGCATTTTTCGCAGATCACGCCGCGGTGCTTGAGCCGCTTGTATTTCCCGCACAAGCACTCGTAATCCTTGATCGGCCCGAAAATCTTGGCGCAGAACAGGCCGTCGCGCTCGGGCTTGAAGGTGCGGTAATTGATCGTTTCCGGCTTTTTGACTTCGCCGTAGGACCATGAGCGGATCTTGTCCGGCGAGGCCAGGCCGATGGTGATCGCGTCGAACTGCTCTTCCTGCGTCACCTGTTTGAACAAATCAAGCAGTGCTTTCATACTTACGCTCCGTTCGGGGAGAACCCCATTTCCTCAAGCCCCGGCCAAGCCACCCGGGACTGCCGTCACAGTACCGGGCCAGGCCGTTTCATTCGCCGATCGCGCTCAATAACGTTCGAGATCGATGTCGATCGCCAGCGAGCGGATTTCCTTGACCAGCACGTTGAACGACTCCGGCATGCCGGCGTCGATCTTGTGGTCGCCCTTGACGATGTTTTCGTACACCTTGGTGCGGCCGTTCACGTCGTCCGACTTGACCGTCAGCATCTCCTGCAGCACGTAGGACGCGCCATACGCTTCGAGCGCCCAGACTTCCATTTCGCCGAAACGCTGCCCGCCGAACTGCGCCTTGCCGCCCAGCGGCTGCTGCGTTACCAGCGAGTACGGCCCGGTCGAGCGCGCGTGCATCTTGTCGTCGACCAGGTGGTGCAGCTTCAGCATGTGCATGTAGCCCACCGTCACCTGGCGCTCGAAAGGATCGCCGGTGCGCCCGTCGTACAGGGTCATCTGGCCGGATTCGGGCATTCCCGCAAGGCGCAGCATTTCCTTGATTTCCTCCTCCTGCGCGCCGTCGAACACCGGCGTGGCGAAGGGAACGCCCGCTTCCAGGTTGGCGGCCATTTCGGCGATCTCCTGGTCGTCGAGCTCGTCGAGGTTTTCATGCCGGCCATTGCTGTTGTAGACCTTGCCGAGGAAGCCGCGCAGTTCCTTGGCGCTGGCCCGGCGGCGGAGCATTTCGCCGATCTTGAAGCCCAGGCCCTTGGCCGCCAGCCCGAGATGCACTTCCAGCACCTGGCCGACGTTCATCCGCGAGGGCACGCCCAGCGGGTTCAGCACGATGTCGACCGGCCGGCCATCGACCATGTACGGCATGTCCTCGACCGCGACGATGCGCGACACGACGCCCTTGTTTCCGTGCCGGCCAGCCATCTTGTCGCCCGACTGGAGGCGGCGCTTGACCGCGACGTAGACCTTGACCATCTTCTGCACGCCCGGCGGCAGTTCGTCGCCTTGCGTCAGTTTCTTGCGCTTTTCCTCGAAAGCCAGGTCGAAGTCCTTGCGCGTCTGCTCCAGCCCCTCGCGCAGGGATTCGAGCTGCTGCGCCACGTCTTCGTCGGTCATGCGGATGTCGAACCAGTGGTGCGGATCGACGCCGCCGAGGTATTCATGGCTGATTTCGCTGCCCTTGGCCAGGCGCTTTGGACCGCCGTTGGCCTTCTTGCCCAGGATCAGGCGCTCGACGCGGGCGAAGGCGTCGCGCTCGACGATGCGCATCTGGTCGGCCAGGTCGAGCTTGTAGCCGCGCAGATGGTCGTCGATGATCGATTGCGCGCGCTTGTCGCGCTCGATGCCCTCGCGGGTGAACACCTGCACGTCGATGACCGTCCCGGCGATGCCCGAGGGGACGCGCAAGGAAGTGTCCTTCACGTCGGAAGCCTTCTCGCCGAAAATCGCGCGCAACAGTTTTTCCTCGGGCGTGAGCTGGGTTTCGCCCTTCGGCGTCACCTTGCCGACCAGCACGTCGCCGGCGTCGACCTCGGCGCCGATATAGACGATGCCCGACTCGTCGAGCCGCGAGAGCTGCGCCTCGCCCAGCGAGGCGATGTCGCGGGTGATTTCCTCGGCTCCCAGCTTGGTGTCGCGCGCGACGACGGTCAGTTCCTCGATGTGGATCGAGGTGAAGCGATCCTCGGCGACGACGCGCTCGGAAATCAGGATCGAGTCCTCGAAGTTGTAGCCGTTCCAGGGCATGAAGGCGATCAGCATGTTCTGGCCGAGCGCCAGTTCGCCCTTGTCGGTCGACGCGCCGTCGGCCACCACGTCGCCCTTGGCGATGGTGTCGCCGACGGCGACCAATGGCCGCTGGTTGATGTTGGTGTTCTGGTTCGAGCGCGTGTATTTCACCAGGTTGTAGATATCGACGCCGACTTCGCCCGGAACCGTTTCTTCATCGTTGACCCGCACCACGATGCGCGACGCGTCGACGTAGTCGACCTGGCCGCCGCGCAGCGCCTGCACCGCGGTGCCCGAGTCGACGGCCACCGTGCGCTCGATGCCGGTACCCACGACCGGCTTCTCCGGGCGCAGGCAGGGAACGGCCTGGCGCTGCATGTTGGCCCCCATCAGCGCGCGGTTGGCGTCGTCGTGTTCGAGGAAGGGAATCAGCGACGCCGCCACCGAAACGATCTGCCCCGGCGCCACGTCCATGTAATGCACGCGCGCCGGCTCGGCCAGGATGGTTTCGCCTTTTTCGCGGCAGGTCACCAGCTCGTCGAGCAATTCGCCGTCCGCGCCCAGCGCGGCGTTGGCCTGGGCGACGATGTAGTTGCCTTCCTCGATGGCCGACAGATACTCGATCTGGTCGGTGACCTTGCCGTCGATCACCTTGCGGTAGGCGGTCTCCAGGAAACCATAGGCGTTGGTGCGGGCGAACAGCGCCAGCGAGTTGATCAGGCCGATGTTCGGACCTTCCGGCGTTTCGATCGGGCAGACGCGGCCATAATGCGTCGGATGCACGTCGCGCACCTCAAAGCCGGCGCGCTCGCGGGTCAGGCCGCCCGGACCGAGCGCGGAAACGCGGCGCTTGTGGGTGATCTCCGAGAGCGGGTTGGTCTGGTCCATGAATTGCGAGAGCTGGCTCGAACCGAAAAATTCCTTGACCGCGGCGCTGATCGGCTTGGCGTTGATCAGGTCGTGCGGCATCAGGTTGTCCGATTCGGCCTGCGACAGGCGCTCCTTGACCGCGCGCTCGACGCGCACCAGGCCGGCGCGAAACTGGTTCTCGGCCAATTCGCCGACGGAACGGACGCGCCGGTTGCCCAGATGGTCGATGTCGTCGATCTCGCCACGGCCGTTGCGCAGTTCGACGAGAATCTTGATCACTTCGACGATGTCCCGGGGCGAGAGCGTCAACTGTTCGCGCACGTGGCAGACCACGCCGAGCGCGCGAAGTTTTTCCTGCAAGCCGGCGGCCTCGGCTTCGGTCAGGTTCTCGGCGACGGCGCGCAGGCCATATTTCAACTCGCCCAAGAGATGATCCACCGCTTCCGGAGTCTCGCCGGTGAGTTCGACGATCGCGCCGACGATGGCCTCGCGCTTGGCCGGCGCGTGCTTGACCATGAGCTTGTATTCGACCACGTCCTTGCGCGCCGCGCGGCGGTTGAACTTCATCCGCCCGACCGTCGACAGGTCGTAGCGCTCGTCCGAGTAGAACAGCCCGTTGAACAGGATTTCCACGGCCTCTTCGGTCGGCGGCTCGCCGGGACGCATCATGCGGTAGATGGCGACGCGCGCGGCCTGCCGGGAGGCGGTTTCGTCGCTGCGCA
>JAISQQ010000431.1 GCA_031274075.1 Accumulibacter sp. | reverse complement strand
TCATCCTTGTCGTAAAGAGTAAACAGCCAACATTGTTTTCCATCCTCCCACCAGAAATAAATCACTCTCAGTCCACCGCGTTTACCCTTGCCACGGCGTATATCTCCAAAACGCAGCTTGCGCAATCCGCCCGTTCCTCGAATTATGCCGTCAGGTCGCTTGCCAGTTCGTTTTGCAGCGCGGAAAAAGCGTCGTCGTCGAGATAATCAGCACGGCGACGGCTAAAGGCGGGCAATTCGACGAACACGGCTTTCATGTAACATATGTACGCAAATTACGTTGATCTGTCAATCTTCAAACTCGATCCGCCGGACGAGGCCGAGATGGTACGGCACATGATGGCGTTCTGCGACAGCGGCTTTCCTATCTCGTATTCATGCGGGCGCTTCGCGCCCGCATGAATTACTGATTCCTGGCATCTGATACCTGATCCCTGATCACGGCAGCAACGCGCACGCCCAGAGGTCGAGGTGGTTTTCCAGGAGATAGTAGCGTTTTACCCAGGCGCGCAGCGCGTCGCCATCGCGCGCCAGCGCGTCGGGATCGGCGGCCCGTTCGCGGATGGCGGCGATCCATTGCGCGGCCTCGTTGGGCAGCCGGGTGACCGGCGGCTCGTTGGTCCGATACGGAAAGATGTCGGTGCAGATCACCGGCCAGCCGAGCATGCCGTATTCGAGCAGGCGCAGGTTGCTCTTGGCTTCGTTGAACGGGTGTAGTTCAAGCGGAGCGACCGCCAGGTCGAGATCGAGCGAGGCGAGCTTCGCCGGATAGGCGGAAAAGTCGCGAATGAAGTCGTGGAATTCGGCGACGAAGGGCCTGAGTTCATCCGGCAGCATGCCGAAGAACACCCAGTCGACTTCGCCATGCGTCGCCTCGAGTACGTCCACGAGGAAGCGCAGGTCGCCGGCGTGTTGCTGCGCGCCGGCCCAGCCGACACGCAGCTTTTCGCCGCGGCGGCGACGCGACGCCAGACCTTCCCAGACGCGGCTGTCGAGCGTGTTGGGCACGACGCGGATGTCGTCGATCAGATGCCGGCAGGCGTCGGCCAGCGGCTCGGTGCTGACGATCAGGCGGTGGCTGGCCTCGAGCCCCAGACGCAGGCGCTCGGTGATGCCCTCTGCGGGTAGTTTGCTGTAGACCGGGTTGTCCCTGGGCAGGCGGGTAATCAGATCGTCGAGCGAGAAGATGCGGAACAAGTCGGGTTTGTACTTGCGGTAGCCCTGTAGCGCGATACCGCGCACGTTATCGACAGGCGCGTGCATGACCAGCACGTCGGGATCCATCCGCTCGAGTTCGGCGAGCAACGGAGCGCGATCGAAGTCTTCACGCGGTTGGCAGACCGAAGCGTAGAAAAGCCGGTGGTCGGCGTGCAGCGCGCGCAGCGGGGCAAAGTAGCGGTATTCGGCGGCGCCCACGCTGCCCAGCGGCATGGCCAGGACACGCGGACGGTCGTGAAAATCGCGCCGCCAGGGAACGGCGAGCTCGTCTTCCACGACAGGGGCCGTGTCGCTCAGGCTCAGGTTGGGATTCCAGGCGGGATCATCGGCAAGCTCCCGGCGCCAGCGGACGTAGAACGCGTTGTATTCCTCCTGGAGGGCGGCGATCTTTGCCGGGTCCTGTGCATCCTGGATCCGCGTCGCCGAACCGTGGTGCAGCAGGGTGGCGAAGGGCGTCCAGACGACGCGGTAGCCGCGCTGCCGTACTTTCAGGCACAGGTCGATGTCGTTGAAATTGACCCGGAAGGTTTCTTCGTCGAGTCCGCCGATCTCGTCGAACACGGATTTGCGGATCAGCAGGCAGGCGCCGGTAACGGCCGAATATTCCTGGTCCGCCTGGGCGCGATTGAGGTAGCCGGGTTCGTCGTGGGCCAGCGACCCGATGAAAACGTGACCGGCCGTGCCGTTCATGCCGAGCACGACGCCGGCGTGCTGGATCTTCAGCGAATCCGGGAACAGCAGGCGGGCGCCGACGACGCCGACCTCGGGCCGTTGCGCGTGGCCCATCAGCGCGTCGAGCCAGTCGTCGTGGATACATTCGGTGTCGTTGTTGAGCAGCAGCAGGTAATCGCCGCGCGCCTCCCGCGCCGCCCGGTTGTTCATCGCCGAGTAATTGAACGGTCCCGCTGGATAATTCAGCACGCGGACGCTTTCGCCGTGTTGCGCGCGGAGCGTGCCGTAATAGGCGAGGACGTCTGGATCGTCGCTGCCGTTGTCGACCAACAACAGTTCCCATTGCGGATAACGGGTCTGCTGAAACAGCGACTCGACGCAGGGCTGGAGCAGTTCCAGGCGATTGCGGGTCGGCACGATGATCGACACCCTGGGCGTGCCGGGGTGCTGGTACAGGATGCGCCGGGTGACGCCTTCCGCAAGGCCCTGGAAAACATCTCCGGCGACGCCTCGCCGGGCGAGGTGCTCGCGCAAGGCCTGGGCCGCGCCGCCCTCGGTGGCGCGCACGCGGGCCGCCGGGGGGACGTGGATCAGGACGTCCGGAATGTGGCCGATCGCCAAATCGCCGCTGGCGTCGGCGATCCGGAGCGCGAGGTCGAAGTGTTCGGCGTCGGAAACCTTCGAGTATCCGCCCGCCGCAAGCAAGGCGTGCCGGTCGACGAACACGCTGCCGATGTAGTCGGTCGAACGCAACAGTTCGAGATTGAAATCGGGCTTGAACGACGGTGATCGCGGGACGCCGTTTTCGTCGAGCGTATCTTCGTCCGTGTAGACCAATCGCCATTCCGGGTGAATCGCGAGGTAATCGGACAGCGACAACAGCAACTGCGGCTCGAAAATCATTCCACATTCGAAGAAGCCGACCCAGTGCGCCGGAGTGTCGATCAGATGCGTGTCGATGAAGTCTTTCGCCGTGGCGTGCTCCGGAATTTGCATCCAGCGCACCTTGCCGCTTTCCCCGGTGTATTCTTTTTTCGGAGAAGGCGTGCGGGCGAATATCGAAAGACGCCAGCCGTCGTAGTACTGCTGCTTCAGCGCATCGATGCTGTCGGCGAGCAAGGCTTCCGTTCCCGGTTTCAACACCAAGCAGAACTCGAACAAC
>JAISQQ010000388.1 GCA_031274075.1 Accumulibacter sp. | reverse complement strand
TCATGGTTGAAGAACCGCGATACATCGAACCAACCGCCGCAAAGCGGGCAAAGATCATCGCAGCCATTGCGGCACTGTTCGTGGCTGGACTGGCCTTCGATCAATGGGTTCAACCTATTTTGAAGTGGATAGCGACTTTGCCTACCTGTGAATCGCTGCCATGGGTACGTGCTGAACTTCTCTGCGCTGTGGGCATGGCTTGGCTCATGGGAGTCATGTTGCTACGAACCGGAATGCGAATCTGGACTCTTAATCGGACTCCGTTGCCGGGAGCTTGGGTCTGGCGCAAGACCCAAGTCAGAACCGGCAGGTATGCACGGTTGGTTGCAATTTATTTCTTCTCTATAGCAACGCTGCTTCTCATCGGCCCAGTTGTTGGTGTTGTTGTCTTCGCCGATTTTCTCTACATACTGTTCTTCTTCCCACAAGCCGGCGGTTGCTAAAACACAGCCAAGGCCTTACCCACACAATGACGCCTACCCCCCGGTCAACCGGACGCGCCGGTTACGTTGAACGTTAGGAGGCATATGCCTTTCTCCGTAAAAAGGGTGCTTGTTCTTTATGGTGGCTGGTCACTGTTGAGCAAATAATAGGGAAATAATAGGGGACAGACCACGATTAAATTTTATGGTAATCTTTGATGCATCATCTCTTTCTTCCTTGCGTTCCTCGCCATGCCCTGTCGCCTGAGGAATTAATCGTGGTCTGTCCCCTATTATTACCCTATTATTATCGGCACCTCCATAGCCTCGATTTTCAATAACTCTTCTTCCGTTTCCGCACTGAACAATGTCAGCCATAACTCCAGACCGTTATCTTTGCTGACCGATTCCGGCAGTTTCGGTAGCTCAAAATAGCCCGTATAGCTTGGGATGAGCAAAGCAAAGCGAACCCCAACGCAAAACCAACGAGTCATCCGATGTCGGGGTTCGCTTCGATCACTCCGACCTACGTGATCCGCAATTCAGGGTGAAGACCGGCGCGGGTCGCCAGCGTCAGCAGCATGTCCAAGCTGAAATCTTCCACTTTGTGCCTGAAAAGGCGGGAGACGCGCGGTTGCGTGATGCCCAACCGCCGCGCGGCTTCGGCTTGCGTCCACCCCTGCGCCTTCACGTGTTCTTTCATGCGCAGCATCACCATCGCGCGTAGCAGCATGACTTCCGCTTCGTCCGGCGGAAAGCCAAGGTCGACAAAGACGTTGCCGCATCCTTCGGTAATGCTGATGGGTTTTTCTTCATTTTCTGTCATGGTCAATTCCCCTTTGTATGACTTGCCGTAACCGTTGTGCGGCGAGGTCGATGTCTGCTTTTTCGGTTTTCTGCGTCTTTTTCTGAAAAGCGTGCAGCACATAAACCGCGTCGGCAAATTTTGCGACGTAGATCACCCGGAACGTGCCGCTGCTGTCCCGGTAGCGTAGCTCATACGCGCCCGCGCCAACGGTGCGCATGGGCTTGAAGTCCTTCGGTTCGCCGCCGAATTGCACGTTCAGGAGTTCAAGCCCCAAGGCGTGGCGCACATCAGCGGGCATAGCGCGCAGGTCTTTCTGGCTTGAATCGACAAATCGGATCGGCTTCATGTTGCCTATTATACAATTATTTATATAAAAAGCAAACTGCCTTTTTCAGCGCCTCACAACCCCGTCAGCCCGTATAGCTTGGGATAAGCAAAGCGAACCCCAACGCAAAAGCCAATGGACATTCGATGCTGGGAGCGCGGGGCTTCTGCCCCGCACAGCGGTGGCATGAGCCCCACCGTTGTTGCGGGGCGGGTGCCCCGCGCTCCCCAGGGTCATCGCACGCTCTCCATGAACGTAAAGTCGACCGGTGTGCGTGAAAACAGCGACGGTTCGGTAGGGCGGGAAAGCGCAGCGCCTCCCGCCGGTCGTTCTCTTCGGCGGCGCAGCCGCCTCTATTATTCGACGGTCTTTGAATCGTGCGGCGCGTTACGCCGTAAAAAGGACCGGCGGGAGGCGCTGCGCTTTCCCGCCCTACCGAACCGTCGCTGTTTTCACGCACACCGGTCGACTTTACGTTCATGGAGAGAGTGCGATGGCCCTGGGGCGCCCCGCGCTCCCAGAGAAGATCGGGAACAGCTTCTTACAGCCCTTCTCCAGACGAAATCCCGGCCTGGAAGAACACTTCATGACGGCGCACGGCCTTGCGGAAGTATTCGTTCTCGCCCCAGGGCGGATGGCGGCGCGCGGCCAGGACGCGCTGGATCGCGCGGCGAAGCCGCCGCTTGAACGGCGGGGGCGTCCGCAGATCGTGCATCATGCCCAAGGCCATCGCCTTGTCCCGCTGGCACGCTTCGTCCAGGCAGAACAAGCACGGAACCAGCGGACCGGCATCTTCCATGAGCGGCGGCAAGGGGACGCCCGCGTGCGCCTCGCCCATCGGCCAGCGGTCGTTGTCATGCAGATGATTGGTGTAGTGGAGCAGGGTTTGCGGCTGCCACGCGCACCCGGCCAATGCCTGCCGCAGCGCGGCGCTGGCGGCCATGTGATCGGGATGCGGATCGAGGCGCGGATGCGGCAGGACGATGACTTCCGGACGCGCGGCCGCGACGAGTTGGCGCAGGTCGGCGACGAGGTTTCTCCAGCTTGGCACACCATTTTCATCGCTCGGCAGGCGGATGTGGTTGAAGCGGCGAAAGGGACGGGTATCGGCCAGATCGGCTTCGCGCGAAGCGATGGGCTTGTCCGGCTCGGCGCGCATGGCGGGCAGTTGCAGGCAGAAGTAGCCGAGTTGCACGCAACGTCCGGGCGGCACGCCGCCCCACGACGGCACGGCCACGCTGTCCCAGGCGCGCAGAGCGCCCTTCAGCCGCGCGGCTTCGACGCCATTCAGCCCCATGCGGCGATAGTGTTGCGTTTCGATTTCGCCCGCCGTGAGCGTGACGATCCACGCCTCCTTCGCCTGGCTGTAAAGGCCGAAGGCCGCCAGTTCGGCGTCGTCGGCGTGCGGGGCGATCACCAGGATGCGCTGCCCGCGATAGTCCGGATGGCTTGCCCGCCGCAAGACAGGCTCGCCGATGAGGCGGCAATGACGGCCACGCAGGCGCAAGCCGTCGGCCCGCAGGGCGTTCGCGCCGCCGGTCAAATTGAGATAGCGCAAGCCGTTTACGCCGCGCTCGAAGGTCTGGCGGTCGGCGGCAAGGTTCCGGCCTTCGACGATCACGGCGGGATCGAGAAAACGCCCGAGCCAGGTAGCGCGCAGCGTCACGCCAAGCAGCAGCGTGTCGTCATCGCCAGGCGCATGGCCCTGTGCCGGTGCCAGCGTCAGGCGCCCCGCCTCGAAACGCGCGGGCAGGGTTTCGACCCGATCATCGAAACGATAGGCGTAATCTTCGCCGGGCGCGTAGAAAAGGTGATCGGAAAACCAGGCCTCGTGCGCCAGCCATTCCAGCAGCAGGAGAAGCGGAATCCATGCAAAGCCGAAGGCCACGCCGAAACATGCGAGAAAAAGCAGGGAAAACGCCATGACGAGGCGATTCTTTCGCCGATGGCGCTTGAGCAGGCGTTGTTTGCGCGAATCCGAATTCATTTCAAACCTCGAACACCGGCGAAAGATGACACCAGCGATTCTTGTACTCGCGGTCGGCGCGGCCAAACGAATAGCGCAACGGCTTGCCGCGCGTCCTGGCGTTTTCCCACTCGGCCTGCACGTTCAGCCAGCTCAGCACGCTGCCGGGGCTGAAGCCGCGCTTTTGCGGATCGACGCCGCCGTTGATGAATTCCACGCTGATCCAGCGCGGCGATTCCACGCGATAAAGCACTTGCGCGGCCACCGGCGCGCCGTCGAGAAAGATCACCGAGCCGGTCATCAAGTCGCGCAGACGCTCGAAAACATCCCCCATGCGCGCCGCGCCCGTGGCGGGAAACCCCCAACGGCGCGCAAACAGTTCGGTGTAGATCGCGGCGAATTCCGCGGGCGAAAATTCGCCGACCGGGCGAACCGTTCCCCCCGCTTCCGCAAGCAGCCGCAGCTCGCGGCGTTGGTTGTAACGGAACTTCGGGGAGAAATCATCGAGCGAACGGGCCAAGGCCAGTTGCTCGCGCTGGCGGCGGATGCCCCGCAAAGCCGCCTCATGCAAGGCGGAAAGGTAGCGCGCGGCATGGCGCAGGGGGATGCCGGCCGCCTCCGGCGCGACGGGCAGGATCGTCTCGGCGTTGCCCAGATCGAACAGCCCCTTTTTTCCCCTGGCTTTCAGCACCGCCTTGGAAAGCGCCAGATGCCGCCCCCAGGCCGGGATCGCCGCGAGCAACTCGTCTCCCGCCCGCCAGCCGAAATAGCGCACCGGAATTTCCGCCATCTCGGACAAGCGCCCGACGGCCAGAGGATGCGTGACGACGCTGCCGCCGAACCGTGCCCAAGCCTCGGCGTAATCCGCGGCGGTAATTTCCGTCCAGCCGCGTTCGCGCCAAAATCGCAAGCGGTTCAGCAACACGAACGACTCCTGGCAGGGATGAAGCTGTCCAGCATGAGTTGGGTCATCGCAAAAAACGGGGAACCGGCAATGCTCAGCGTAACTCCGTTCCAGCAAGGCAAAACACGATGCAACAGGAATAGGAATAGGCGCAAGCACACTCTGGAACGGGACTGCTGGCCAGAATCCAGCATTTGAACAAATCCAGGAATTCTGGAAAAACGACACGACGCGGATTGTAACAGCACAAGAATCAGCCGCCCCCGCAAGATTCACCCAAGCGCCCGATCAAGCCAGGGGAGATTTCCAGGATTTTCCCGGAGCGCCGGTCTCCGGCCCCTGGGCGTTGGCGCCCCGTAGGGCGGGAAAGCGCAGCGCCTCCCGCCGGTCGTGCTCTCCGGCGGCGCAGCCGCCGCTTATATTATTCGACGGCCCTTGAATCGTGCGGCGCGTTTCGCCGTGAAGGGGTGCGGCTGTTCAGAAGACTGAAGACAGAGGACAGTAATATTTGCGGGCGCTTCGCGCCCGGTAGCTGACTGTCTTCTGTCCTCTGTCTTCTGTCTTCTGACCCCCGCGACCGGCTTGAAGCGAATCGCGGGAGCGCCTAGAATGAGCGCTTTTGCGGGCGTCGTATAATGGTAATACCCAAGCTTCCCAAGCTTGTGCCGTGGGTTCGATTCCCATCGCCCGCTCCAGTTCAACGATCCGGTCAGAGAGGCGCTGCTTTCGCGCGTCGCCGCTCCGATCGGCCGGATCGACGAACGTCGCGCTGACGAGCCGGCAAGACCGGACATTTCGACTTTTACCTGAGGCGGCCTGACGATGGAGAATGAGGTGCGTTCGAGCAAGCGCCGGGCGGCGCCGGCGTTATTGCAACTGAAGATCGAACTGGAATGGATCGAGCCGGTGATCTGGCGTCGGTTCGTGGTGCCGGAAACGCTCACCCTCGGCAAGCTCCACGACGTGATTCAGGTGGTCATGGGCTGGGAAAATTGCCATCTGCACGAATTCGACATCGCCGGAGGACGCTACGGCATTTCCGACCCGGAATTCGAATGGGAGGAGGAAACCGTCCGTTCGGAACGGCGGGTGCGACTCGTCACGGCCTTGCGTGGAAAGAAGTCGTTCCGCTACATCTACGACTTCGGCGACCACTGGGAACATCGCATCAAGGTGGAGAAGGTGCTGCCGCCCGATCCGGCATTCGAATCCGTACTCTGCCTGGCCGGCGCCAACGCGTGCCCGCCGGAGGACGTGGGCGGCTCGTCGGCCTATATGAATTTCGTCGAAGCGATCTCCGATCCCGAACATCGCGATCATGACGACATAATGGAATGGTTCGCCGGCCCCTTCGATCCCGCCGCCTTCGATCTGGAAGACGTCAAGCTCCGCCTGCGGCGGATCAAACTCTGATGTTCTCCATGTGAACGAACGTAAAGTCGACCGGTGTGCGTGAAAACAGCGACGGTTCGGTAGGGCGGGAAAGCGCAGCGCCTTACCAGCGGTCGTTCTCTCCGGCGGCGCAGCCGCCGCTCATCGTATTCGACGGCCCTTGAATCGTGCGGCGCGTTGCGCCGTGAAAAAGGACCGGCGGGAGGCGCTGCGCTCTCCCGCCCTACGGGGTGCGCCAACGGTTTCGCGCCTACGCCCAGGCGGGCCCGAAAACCCGCGCCCCAGGAAAATCGCCACGATGCCAACGACGCCACAGAGTGCAATGGCCCTGCCGCGCTCCCAGAGAAGATCGCGAACAGGTTCTGACGGTATTCATGCAATCGCCCTGGCTCCTTTCATCCGGCTTGCGGCGCACCCTTGCCTCGCGCTATAGTTCGCGGACGAACGGGAGAGAGCGGCAGCGCGGGAAGGTCGGCGCTCCGCCGCCGAAGGCGCAATCCACCCGAAAACGCT
This sequence comes from Accumulibacter sp., assembly GCA_031274075.1. Taxonomy (GTDB): domain Bacteria; phylum Pseudomonadota; class Gammaproteobacteria; order Burkholderiales; family Rhodocyclaceae; genus Propionivibrio. The sequence goes on along the minus strand of JAISQQ010000388.1, from coordinate 1,608 downwards.
CAGGCAAAAGGACCGTTCGCGCAATGAACTCTGGAGAGCGGCGCCGGATTCCCCGGCGTCCACCGATGGGGCAACGCGACGGCCGGCCGAAGGGCGCGACGGCGCGATAATCTCTCAGGTACCAAGGACAGAGGGGTGAACCCGACGCGGGTTTGCCCCTTTTTGTTTTCGCAACGCCGCAGTTCTTTTTCAAGGATTGACATGACCCGGAAAACTGTCCTCAACGAGACGCATCGCCGGCTTGGCGCCAAGATGGTCGATTTCGGCGGCTGGGACATGCCGCTGCATTACGGATCGCAGATCGAGGAGCACCACGCCGTGCGCCGCGATTGCGGCATGTTCGACGTTTCGCACATGTGCGCCGTCGATGTCGCCGGCCCGCAGGCCCGCGCCTTCCTGCTGCGCCTCATCGCCAACAACGCCGGCAGGCTGGAGACGCCGGGCAAGGCGCTTTACAGCGCGATGCTCAACGAAGCCGGCGGGGTGATCGACGACCTGATCGTCTATTTCCTTGGCGAAGGCCGCTACCGCCTGGTGATCAACGCCGGCACGGCGGAGAAGGATCTGGCCTGGATGGCGGCCCGGATCGCCGAGTGGCGGCTCGACGTGGCGTGCGTTCCGCGCCGTGACCTGGCGATCGTCGCCGTGCAGGGGCCGAACGCCAAGGCTCGCGTCTGGCAGGCGCTGCCCGCGACGCGGGCGGCCAGCGAGGCGCTCAAGCCCTTCCATTCGGTCGATGCCGGCGCGTATTTCATCGCCACCACCGGCTACACCGGCGAGGCCGGTTTCGAGATCACCCTGCCCGCCGGACAGGCGGAAGAACTCTGGCAAAAGCTGTTGGACGCCGCTGTCCGCCCCGCCGGGCTGGGCGCGCGCGATACCTTGCGCCTCGAAGCCGGCATGAACCTATACGGCCAGGACATGGATGAAACCGTCTCGCCGCTGGACGCCGGGCTGGCCTGGACGGTCGATCTTTCCGCTCCGCGCGACGGCGTCGATTTCGTCGGCAAGGCCGCGCTGCTCGCCCATCCGCAGGAAAAGCAGTTTCTCGGCGTGTTGCTGCCCGACAAGGGCGGCGTGCTGCGCGCGCACCAGAAGGTGTTCACGGCCCACGGCGAAGGCGAAATCACCAGCGGCACGTTTTCCCCGACCCTGCAACGCTCGATCGCCCTCGCCCGGCTGCCGCTGGCCAGCGCCGCCGGCGACGCGGCCGAAGTCGATATCCGCGGCAAGCGGCTGGCCGCCAAGGTCGTCAAACCCTGCTTTGTGCGCAACGGCAAGGCGATGATTTGAAAGATTCCAATTTTTTACCCAGGAGTACGCCATGAACATCCCCGCCAATCTCAAATACACCAAGAGCCACGAATGGGTGCGCGTCGAGGCCGACGGCACGGTGACCGTCGGCATCACCGATCACGCGCAGGAATTGCTCGGCGATCTGGTATTCGTCGAGTTGCCGGAAGTCGGCCTGGAACTCGCCGCCGAGCAGGAAGCCGCGGTGGTCGAGTCGGTCAAGGCCGCCTCGGACGTCTACGCGCCGGTCGCGGGCACCGTGGTCGCCGTCAACGCCAGCGTTCCCGAGGCGCCGGAAACGGTGAACCAGGACGC
>JAISQQ010000286.1 GCA_031274075.1 Accumulibacter sp. | reverse complement strand
GCTGACGCGCTTCGATGGCGGCTTGCCGGAGTTCGAGAAGCGCCTTGCGTTCCTCGAACGGAGCGCCTTCCAGCGGAACGACGTCGCCGGCCAGGAAGGCTTCCTGGTCAATGAGGTCGATTCGCCTGTCGCCGAGGCGTACCCAGAGTAGGTCACCGTTGATCAGTGTTCCGATGCCGCCGCCAGCGAACGCTTCCGGCACCATGTGACCGATGCATGCGCCTTTGGTGACGCCGGAATAGCGGCCGTCGGTGATCATGATCGAGCTTCTTTCGACGACGCCGTGGTGCCGGAGGTACTGGCTCGGGGCGAACATTTCCGGCATGCCGAAAGCCTTGGGGCCTTGTCCGGCGATGATGAAGGCGAAAGCCAGCGTGCCGTGGCCGACCATCGCCGGCAGGTCTTCGTCGGCTGGCGCGCGGTTGAACCGGCGGAATGCGGCCAGGAGCCGCGGCGTCAGTTCGGGCATGCCGCAGAGCGTGTCCACCAGGCCGCTGGAACGCAAATCCTGGGTGCATAAGGTCTCGTTTTCGTAGTAGCGCACCAGGAAAACCTTGCCGTCGAAACGCGGGTAGGCATCGGTCGACATACCGGAGACCTTGAGCGCGCAGGACGAGAAAAAATTACCGTGCAGGATGTCGATGCCGGAGATGTCGCGTACCGGTTTGACGCGGATGACCGAGCGTTCCTGGGGCAGCGCCGGCGAAACGGCGTCCTCGATGGCCGCGACGCGTTCGCCCCAGGTCTTGCCGGTGACCGTCGGCGCGTCCCAACGCATCGCCACGCCAAGGTCCCCAAGCACCTTGTACAGGCTGTCCATGCCGTGATGCAGGCCGGCCCGGGCCTGTTCGGCGAGCACGAAGGTGTCCCGCTCTTCGGTCAGGCTGTGGGCAAACACGTCGGGCGCCCGGCGCGCCTCGCGCATCCGTTCGTAATCGAACAGCGACACGTCAAAGCCGGCGTGGCGCATCACGCAGGGCATGTGCAGCATCAGGTTGCTCGAACTGCCGGTGGCGTTGTGCATGAGTATGGCGTTGCCATAGTTGCGGCGGAGAATCTCGCAGACGGAATAATCGGGCTGGTTGATCAGGCGAAATAGCTGATCGACGTTGCGCGCGACCAGCGCGGTCGGCGCCTCGTCCACCAGCAATTCCGCGCCTTGCGGTACGAAACCGAGCGCCGAGACCAGCGTGCGCGAGGAATTCCCGGTGCCGTTGAAGGCGCAGATGCCCCCCTTTTCGTCGCAGGTGGCGGCGGCCAGTTCGTCGAGAATCCGGTCGGCGGCCGGACGGCTGGTCAGGCCGCGTTCGACCGCGCGGTTGAGCAGGCCGAGGAAGGCTTCGTCCGACGAGCATTGCAGGATGTAACGGCAATTCTCCTCGATGTCGTCGGCCAGTTGCGCGTCTCCTGCGGCGCGCGCGGCATGCTGGAGGTCTTGCAGCTTCCGGCGCGTACCGGTGGGAATGCTGCCGCCCTTGAGCACGTGCGCCGGGACGAAGACCGCCCACAGCGGCGCGGAACCCCGCTCCGCTTCGCGCCGGGCGCGGTCGGCGGCGGCCAATCCGGAGAGGATGCCGGTCGGCGCCTTGTCGCACCCGGAGATGACATAGGCGGCGTGGTAGCTGTGCCCTTCGACGTTGATGTTCACCGCCATTGCCGTGTGATTGCGCGAGGCCAGCGAATAGCCTTGCCCGATGTTGTTCTGGGCCGTGCCATCGCAAATTACCGGCACGCCGAAAGTAAACGGCACGCCGCCGTTCCGCCAGATGCGCGCCGCGGCGCGCAAGGCGTGCTCGTGGTCGAACAGGTGCGCGGGATGATCCGCGGAACCCTGGATGACGCACACGCGCGGCCGGCTGCTCGCCAATCGCTCGACGATGATCCCTTGCGAATAATCGCCCAGTCCGGCGAAATCCGCTTCGCGGCGAAGGAAGGTTTCCGCGCGCCTGAGCAAGGCAAGCACGGTGATCGGTTCGTTGGCCAGCCCTTGAATGCAGGAGCGGAAGGGATTGAACGATTCCTTGACGAACAACTCGGCGAATTCGGGCGTGATGGTCGGATGGGTCATGGCGTGGGCTTCACGAAAGAGGTTTGTTGGTCGGCGAAACGGGAGACAGCGCAAACGGACAAACCGACATCGCCCGTCCGAAGCTTGCAGTATATTTTTTTCAAATTGTACTACAATTCTGTTGACATTGACCCACATCGCGTGACAAACTGTAACGACTGACGAACGGCGGTATGCGCCGCGTCTGTTTCGGGCGGGCCGGCGCGTTGCGGTCCGCGGAGAGTGAGGAAGGCTTTTTTCAGATTAAAAACAAAGGAGGAACATCATGGACGCCCTGTTTGAACCAAGCGCGGAAAGACTGCTTTTGTCCGCGGTTATCGGCATAGCTATATTGCTGGTTTTAATTATCAAATTCAAATTCCAGCCGCTGCTGGCAATTCTCGTTGCCGCGGTAGCCATCGGCTTTGGCGTTGGTATGCCCCCTCAGATGATTGTCGCTTCCATCAACAAGGGGATAGGCAGCACCCTGCAGGGGATCGCCCTCCTGGTCGGCCTGGGATCGATGTTCGGCGCCATTCTCGAGCTTTCGGGAGGGGCGGAAGTGATCTCCACCACCCTGGTAAAAAACTTCGGCGAAAAAAAATCCGTCTGGGCCCTCGGCCTGACCGGACTGGTGATAGCCATACCGGTGTTTTTCGACGCGGGCTTGATCATATTGATCCCCCTGGCCTTCGGGCTCACCAAAAAGACGGGGAAATCGGCCTTGTTCTACGGCATACCCCTGCTCGCGGGGCTTGCGGTGGGCCACGCTTTTATCCCGCCCACGCCGGGGCCCATACTGGTGGCGGCCATTCTTGGGGCCGATCTGGGACTGGTTATCCTGCTGGGGCTCGTCTGCGGTTCCGTCGCCATGGTTTTCGCTGGGATTATCTTCGGAAATTACGCGGGGAAAAAATTTCATGTCCCGGTTCCTGCCTACGCCCAGGCAGCCATGGATCTTTCAAGAGAAAACCGGAATCTGCCTTCGTTCTCGGCGGTGGTAACTATAATCATGACGCCCCTGGTGCTGATCCTCCTGAATACCGGTTCCACCGCGGCGGCAAACAACGGGGTGGAATTCATCAAGCCCCTGCTGCCTGTTTTGACGTTTGTGGGAACCCCTTTTGTGGCGCTTATTATCGCCACGGTTCTGGCGCTTCTGTTTCTCGGGGTCAAAAACAACTATACCCTGCAGGAACTTGAAAAAGTAATGACCAAATCCCTTGAGCCCGCGGGGATCATCCTGCTGGTAACCGCCGGGGGCGGGGTTCTCCGGTATATCCTTGAAGATTCGGGGATAGGTACGGTGATTGGGGGCTTTATAACGGACAACAGCCTGCCGCTGATTCTTGTGGCCTTTATCATTGCCGCCGCGGTTCGCATTTCGGTAGGCTCCGCCACGGTCGCCATGACCATGGCGGCAGGGCTTATCGCGTCCATGCCCGACCTCGCCTCCCTTTCCCCGATAGATACCGCCTGTATTGTCATGGCGATTGCCGGTGGGGGCACCGTGTGCAGCCATGTAAACGATTCAGGGTTTTGGCTGGTAAAGTCCCTTTTCGACCTGGATGAAAAAACAACCTTCAAAACCTGGACAGTGATGGAAACCATTGTCGGGACGGTGGGTTTCGTTGTCGCCTGTATTATTTCGGCAATTTTTTAAC
>JAISQQ010000250.1 GCA_031274075.1 Accumulibacter sp. | reverse complement strand
CAGGTGTCGGTAACTTGCGGCGCGAAGCGCCGGTAAATCCTGTCACCTGTCACCTGCCACGTAGCCCGCATAGGCTGGGGTGAGCGAAGCGAACCCCAGCATCGAATGTCCATTGGCTTTTGTGTTGGGGTTCGCTGCGCTCACTCCAACCTATGCGCTGAACGCCCGCAAGGAGGAAGACCTGATGAAACTCGCCGAAAAGAACCCGCAGATAGGAAAAGCCGTCTCACACCTGAAGGCGCTCTCGGAAGACGAACAGACCCGGCTCTTGGCCGAATCCCGCGAGAAACTGCAACGGGACATTGCCGCGCGGGAGAACGCGGCGGTGGAACGAGGCCGGGAACGAGGCCGGGAAGAAGGCCGTGAGAAAGCGCAGCTTGTCATCGCCCGGAGGCTTCTTGGCTTGGGCTTGTCGATCGATGAGATCGTGAAAGCGACGGAACTTTCCCCGGACGCCGTCCGAACCCTTCATTGACAGCCAGCGTCGCCTGGGCTGAAGGCGATGAAGTCCAACGATTCGTCAAATGCCATCGCCCCGGCAACGGCTTCCTGCCTGTATGGGCATGGCGCTCATTCGCTTAGAATGCCGTCTTGCCCTGTCACGCAAAGCCCTTCATGCCGAAGATCGCCCTCATCTCTCCCAAAGGCCCCTTGTATCGGGCGCGGGGCGGGATTTTCAAGAAATCGCTGCGCTACCAACCCTTGACCCTGACGACGCTGGCGGCGCTGGTGCCGCCGGAGATGGACGCAGAGATTCTGCTTTACGACGAAGGCATTGCGCCGATTCCCGCAAACATCGACGCCGATCTGGTCGGGCTGACCGTGATTACCGGCACGGCGGGACGGGCTTACGAGCTGGCGGCGATTTTCCGCAAGCAGGGGAAAACCGTGGTGCTGGGCGGGCCGCATGTGAGCTTGCTGCCGGAAGAAGCCGCGCGGCACGCCGACGCGATCTGCGTCGGCTATGCCGAGGACGCGTGGCCTCGACTGCTTGCCGATTACTGCCAGGGAGCCTTGCGGCCGGTCTATCGCCAGGCGGCGGATTTTTCCCTCGACCGGCCGGACATGCCCTACGCGCATCGGCATCGCTTCAACCCCGGTCATTTTTTGACACAGGCGGTTTTCGAGGCGACGCGTTCCTGCGCGCACGATTGCGAATTCTGCGTCGCGCCGAGCGCCTGGGGACGCAGGCCGTATCAGAAGCCGGTGGATTGGGTGATTGGCGATATTCGCCAGTTCGGCGCGAAAAAACTGATTTTCGTCGACCTCAACCTGATTTCCGACCGCGATTACGCGCGCGCCTTGTTTACCCGCCTGATCGACCTCAAGGTGCAATGGTTCGGCCTTTCCACGGTGTTGATCGCCCATGACGCGGAACTGATGGATCTGCTGGCGAAAAGCGGCTGCAAGGGCTTGCTGCTGGGGCTGGAAACCGTCACCCCCGCGAGTCTGGCGGACGCGCGCAAACGCTTCAACGGTTCGGTCGATTTCAAGGCACTGGTGCGGGATTTGCATGACCGGGGCATTTCGGTGCAGGGCTGTTTCGCCTTTGGCCTCGACCACGACACGCCGGAGGTGTTCGACGCCACCGTTGAATTCGCCATCGACGCCGGCATCGACCTGCCGCGCTTTGCCATCCTCACGCCTTTTCCCGGTACGCCGCTGCATCGTCGCATGGCGGCGGAAGGACGCATCCTGACGCGCGACTGGAACCTGTACGACGGCCAGCACGTGGTATTCCAGCCGCGCGCCATGAGCGTGCGGGAACTGGCCGCGGGACACGAGCGCGCCTGGAAAGCGGTGTATCGCTTTTCCGCCATCGCCCGCCGCCTGTGGCGCGCGCGCAATTTCCAGCCGCTGGCGCTCACCGCCAATCTGGGCTACCGCTTCTACGCGCACCATCTGCACGCCTTCTATACCTGCGACTGGCCGATACAGCGCCCCTACGCGCCATGCGCCTGACCTTCATCCAGCCGGCCATCGGCCATCGTCCCGGCGAGCCTTACATCCGCTCCTGGCAGATGGAGCCGCTGCCCATCGCCACGCTGGCGGGGCTGACGCCGCCGCCCATCGAAGTGCGCTTCCAGGACGACCGGCTGGAAGCCCTCGACTACGACGCGCCCACCGACGCCGTGGCCCTCTCCGTGGAAACCTACACCGCGCGGCGCGCCTACCAGATCGCCAGCGAGTTTCGGCGGCGCGGCGTGCCCGTCATCATGGGGGGCTTTCACCCCACGCTGGCGCCGCACGAGGCGCGGCGCTTTGCCGAGACCCTGGTGCTGGGCGAGGCCGAGACCGTCTGGGCGCGGGTGCTGGACGACCTGTTGCACGGCACGCTGCAGCCGCGCTACCAGGGCGAGCGTGGCGATTTGTCCGCCATCCGCGTCGACCGTACCATTTTCCGCGGCAAGCGCTACCTGCCCATCGGCCTGATCGAAACCGGGCGCGGCTGCCGCTTTCCCTGCGAGTTCTGCGCCGTGCAAACCTTTTTTGGCCGCAGCTACCGCAGCCGCCCGGTCGACGACGTGCTGGCCGAGTTGCGCGGCCTCAAGCCGCACAAGAAGCTGTTCTTTTTCGTCGACGACAACTTTGCCGGCGACCTGCAAGGCGGCAAGGCCCTGCTGCCCGCGCTGGAGCCGCTGGGGCTGCGCTGGATCACGCAGATGAGCATCGACGCCGCGCACGACGAGGACTTTGTCGCGCAGATGGCGCAGAGCGGCTGCCGGGGCGTGCTGATCGGCTTCGAGTCGCTCGACGAGGACAACCTGCGGCGCATGCGCAAGCGCTTCAACACCATGAAAAGCGGCTACGCCGGGGCGCTGGACAAGCTGCGCCGCCACCGCGTCGGCGTCTATGGCACCTTCGTCTTCGGTTATGAAAACGACGTCGCCGCCTCGTTTGACCAGGCCGTGGACTTTGCGCTGGCGCAGAAGATGTACCTGGCCGCCTTCAACCACCTCACGCCCTTTCCCGGCACCGCGTTCTACGCGCGCCTGCGGCGCGAAGGCCGCCTGCGCTTCGACGCCTGGTGGCTCGACGCGCGCTACCGCTACAACGAGCTGCCCTTCGTGCCGCAACGGCTCCGCCCCGAGGAAGTCACCCAGGGCTGCGTGCGGGCGCGCCAGCGCTTCTACAGTTGGCGCAGCATCCTGCGGCGCAGCGCCGGCAACTTCAGCGACGCCTTCATGTGGCGCAACTTCTTCCCCATCAACGCCCTGCACCAGCGCGAAATCGCGCTGCGCAACGGCTATCCGCTGGGCGACGAAAACCACGCCGGCGCGCTGCTGGAGGTCGCTTGATCGACTACCGGCTGGCCACCCCGGCCGACGACGCCGACCTGCGCCGCCTGCTGCGCGAGCAGGCCATGCCGGGCTGGGTGAGCCTGACCATGACGCGCGAGCCTGATTACTTTGCCGCCGCCGCGCGGCCGCCGGGGCAGGAATGGAGCGTGATCGCGCGCGACGACGCCACCGCCGGGCACACCGCCGTCGGCATGTACCACTGCCGCGCGCACGCCGTGCATTGGAACGGCGCGCCGCGCACCCTGGGCTATCTGGGCGGCCTGCGCGTGACGCCCGCCTACCGCCACAGACTGCGCGTCCTGCGCGACGGCTATGCCAGCATTACCCGCCTGCACGCGCCGCCCGCCGGCGGTTTCTGGTTCACCAGCATCGCCGCCGACAATCACGCCGCGCGCCGCCTGCTCGAAGCCGGGCTGCGCGGCATGCCGCGCTACACCCCGCTCGACGCCTACGCCACGCTGGCCATCTCGCGCCGCAACGCGCGCCGCCACGGCCTGTGGCAGGCACTGCCCGCCAACGCCGACCCCCCGCGCGCTGAAAACACGGCGCAGTGGCAGGCACTGTGCGACTTCTACAACCAGCACGCCGCGCGCTGCCAACTGGCGCCCGTGCTCACGCCCGAATGGGCGCGCGCCAGCGGCGCGCGCTTCCACGGGCTGCGGCAAGGCGGCGCACTGCAGGCCTGCATGGCGCTGTGGGACCAGCGGGCGTACCAGCAGGTCCGGGCGCTGGCCTACCGCCAGCCGCTGCACGCGCTGCGTCCGCTCTACAACCTGTACGCGCGCTGCCGCCGGCGCGTCGGCCTGCCCGCTCCCGGCGCGGCGCTGGCGCAGACTTTCCTGGCTTTCTTTGCCGCCTCGCCCCGGCTCGACATTTCCGCGCGCGCCCTGGTCGAAGACGCGCTCGCCCACTGCGCCACGCCAGTGCTGACGCTGGGCCTGCACGCGGCCCATCCCTGGCTGGAGCCGCTGCGCCAAGCCTTGCGCGCCACCGCTTACCAAAGCTGGATCTACAGCGTGAGTTTCGACGACCCGCCCGCCGCCGACGGCCGGCCCGCGCAACCCGAGGCGGCCCTGCTGTGAAGATCGCGCTGATCTGCCCCAACCTCGGCAACTACCGCCGCTCCAGCGACGCCATGCCGCCGCTGGCCATGGCCGTGCTGGCCGCGCGCTGCGGCCAGCACCCCTATGTGTTCTACGACGACCGGGTGGAGACCATTCCCGAATCGCTGGACGCCGATCTCGTCGCCCTGAGCGTCGAGACCTTCACCGCCCACCGCGCCTACCAGTTGGCCGACGCCTTCAGGCACGAGGGCAAGATCGTGGTCATGGGCGGCTACCACCCCACGTTCCTGCCCGAAGAGGCTTTGCAACATGCCGACGCCGTGGTGCGCGGCGACGCCGAAGGGCTGTGGGAACAGTTGCTGCTGGACGCCGGGCGCGGCAAGCCGCGGCGCGTCTACCAGAACGCCGGACTGCCGGGACTGGCGGGAGTGCGCTTCGAGCGCGGCATTTTTGCCGGCAAGCGCTATGCGCCGATGGAACTGGTGCAATATGGCCGCGGCTGCCGCTTCGTGTGCGATTTCTGCTCCATCCACCGCTTCTACGGCAACGAGTTGCGCATGCGCCCGGCGGACGAGCTGCGCGCCGAACTGCAAAGCCTGGACCGCAAGCGCCTGCTGTTCTTCGTCGACGACAACCTGTTCAGCGGCGAGGCCTCGCTGCAGGCCCTGCTGGCCCTGCTGCGTCCGCTGAAGCTGCGCTGGGCGTGCCAGATCAGCATCGACGTGGCGCGCGAACCCGCGCTGCTCGACCAACTGGCCGAAGCCGGCTGCCGCTACGTGCTCATCGGCTTTGAAAGCCTGGAACCGGCCAACCTGAGGCAGATGAAAAAGCGCTGGAACCATGTCTCCGGCGACTACCTGCGGGTGGCGCGCAATCTGCACCAGCGCGGCATCGGCATCTACGGCACCTTCGTGTTCGGCTACGACCACGACACGCCCGACACCATCCGCCGCAGCCTCGACTTTGCGCTGGAAGCGCGCCTGGAGATCGCCAACTTCAACCCGCTCACGCCCACGCCAGGCTCGCTGCTGTACGAACGCCTGCGCGACGAACACCGGCTGCTCTCCCCGCACTGGTGGATCGACCCGCAATACCGCTACGGCGACCCGATCTTCATCCCGCGCGGCATGCCGGCGGACACGCTGGCGCAAGCCTGTTTCGAGGCCAAGAAACAGTTCTACGTCTGGTCGTCGATCACGCGGCGCGTGCTGCTGGGCGACCAGCCGTTCTCGTGGTTCAACCTGCTCACGGCCAGCACGGCCAACCTCATCTCGCGCCGCGAGGTATACCGCAAGCAAGGGCGCGTGCTCGGCGCGTAGACGGGGATCAGGTAGCAGGTGTCAGGTGACAGGGTTTACCGGCGCGAAGCGCCGCAAATTACTGACACCTGACACCTGTTACCTGATTCCTCGGAATAATAGGGCACGGAATAATAGGAATAATAGGGGACAGACCACGATTAATTTCCTTTCCATCCATCCATTCTCCCTCATTCAGCCGGCTCGGCGCGTGATATGGGAAACCCCTGGGAGCGCACTTCCCGCCTGTTCCCCGAATCCCCGAATCCCGTAGAGCGGGAAAGCGAAGCGCCTCCCACCGGCCGTTTTCTCCGACGCAGTCGCTTTTATTGTTCGGCAGCCTTGAATCGTGCGGCGCTTCGCTCCGGAGGTTTACGACCGGCGGATTGCATCCGCCCTACGAAAACCGTGGCGCATGGTCGGGTAGCAGGGGACAAGCAGTTACCGGGCGCGAAGCGCCCGCAAATATTACTGTCCTCTGTCCTCTGTCTTCTGTCCCCTGAATCAAACCACCGCGCCGTCCGTGTTGGCGCCGTCGCTCTGTTTCTTCGGCTGGATGAAATGCTCGCGCGAGATGCCGAGCCACAGGGCCAGCGGGCTGGCGACGAGTACCGAGGAATAGATGCCGAAGAGGATGCCGATGGTCAGCGCCATGGCGAAGTAGTGCAGCGTTTCGCCGCCGAAACACAACATCGAAACGGCCATCATTTCGGTGGAGCCGTGGGTGATGATGGTGCGCGAGACGGTGCTGGTGATGGCGTGATCGATCACCTGCGGCGTGGTCAGGCCGCGCACGCGGCGGAAGGTCTCGCGCACCCGGTCGAAGACGATCACCGATTCGTTGACCGAATAGCCGAGCACGGCGAGCACGGCGGCCAGCACGGAGAGCGAGAATTCCCATTGAAAGAGGGCGAACACGCCGAGGATGATGACGACGTCGTGCAGGTTGGCGACGATCGCGGCAATCGAGAAGCGCCATTCGAAGCGGACGCTCAGGTAGACGACGATGCCGAGCACCGACAGCAGCAAGGCCAGCGCTCCGTTTTCGGCGAGTTCCCTGCCGACCTGCGGGCCGACGAATTCGACCCGGCGCAGGCTGGCGCCCGGCGCTTCGGCGTCGAGCGCGCCCATCACCGCCTCGCCGATCCTGGCCGAGTTCTGTTCTTCCTTGAGCGGCATGCGGACCATCACGTCGCGCGAGGAGCCGAAATTCTGCACGGTGATGTCGCTGTAGCCGGCCTTGTTCAATGCCTCGCGGATTTTTTCGAGATCGGCGGCCTGGGCATAGCTGAACTCGACCAGCGTCCCGCCGGTGAATTCGACGGAAAGGTGCAGGCCGCGATAGCTCAGGAAGAAAATCGCCAGCAGGAAGGTGATCAGCGAGATGACGTTGAACACCAGCGCGTGGCGCATGAAGGGAATGTCTTTGTGGATGCGGAAGAACTCCATGATGCCGTTTCCTTATTTGCCGGCGGGCAGGCTGGCGCCCGGTTTCCAGATTTGGCCGATGGACAGCGATTCGAGCTTGCGGCGGCGGCCGTGGATCAGGTTGACCAGCGCGCGCGAGACGACCACGGCGGAGAACAGCGAGGTCAGGATGCCGAGGCAGTGCACCACGGCGAAGCCGCGCACCGGCCCGGAACCGAAGACGAGCAGCATCAGCCCGACGACGAGGGTGGTGATGTTCGAGTCGATGATGGTGTCGAAGGCGCGGTCGTAGCCGATGTGGATGGCCGCCTGCGGCGGCGACCCGGCGCGCAGTTCCTCGCGGATGCGTTCGTTGATCAGCACGTTGGCGTCGATCGCCATGCCCAGCGTCAGCGCGATGGCGGCGATGCCCGGCAGCGTCAGCGTGGCCTGGAGCAGCGACAGCAGGGCGACCAGGAACAGCAGGTTGGAGGCCAGCGCGAGCACCGAAATGAAGCCGAACAGCACGTAGTAGACGATCATGAACGCGGCGATGGCGACGAAGCCCCACAGCGTCGAACGGAAACCTTGCTCGATGTGATCGGCGCCCAGGCTCGGGCCGATGGTGCGTTCCTCGATGATTTCCATTGGCGCGGCGAGCGCGCCGGCGCGGATGAGGATCGCCAGGCGCGTCGTCTCTTCCGCCGAGAAGCTGCCGGTAATTTGGAAACGGCTGCCGAATTCGCCCTGGATCGTGGCCACCGAAATCGCTTCGCCCTTGCCCTTCTCATAGAGGACGATAGCCATCTGTTTCTTCAGGTTCACGCGCGTCACGTCGCGCATGACGCGGCCGCCGACCGCGTCGAGTGTGACCGAGACGGCGGGCCGCTGGTCCTGGTCGAAGGTGGCGTCGGCGCCGGTGAGGTGGTCGCCGGTGATCACGACCTGTTTTTTCAACGCCACCGGCGTTTCACTGCCGTCGCGGTTGCGCTCGGGCACGATGTCGACGCCGAAGACAGCGCCGCTTCGCGCCGTCTCGCCCGTGCGCAATTTCAATGTCGCGTCTTCGTCAACCAGGCGCACTTCCAGCGTCGCTGTGCGGCCGATCATATCCTTGACCCGGGTGGTATCCTGGACGCCGGGCAACTGGACGACGATGCGGTCGGCGCCCTGTTGCTGGATGACCGGCTCCGCCACGCCGGTTTCGTTGACGCGGTTGTTCAGGGTGGAGATATTCTGTTTGACGGCGGATTCCTGGAGCTTGGCGAGGGCGGCTGGCTTCAAGGTGGCGATGAGGCGCAGATCGTCGCCGTCGCCCTGGTCGGCGAGCGCCAGGTCGGGCTGGCTGGCCTCGATGACGCCGCGCGCCCTGGCGCGGGTTTCCTCGTCGCTGAAGCGGACGACGACGCGCTCGCCCTCGCGGCCGACGCCGCCGTGGCGGATGGTCTTGTCGCGCAGCAGGCCGCGCAGGTCGGCGACGGTGGCGTCGAGTTGTTTGGTCTGCACGCTCTTCATGTCGACCTGGAGCAGGAAATGCACGCCGCCGCGCAAGTCGAGGCCGAGGTACATCGGCAAGGCGCCCAGGCTGCCCAGCCAGCGCGGCGAACGCGACAGCAGGTTGAGCGCCACCATGTACCGCGGATCGGCGGGATCGGGGTTGAACTGCCTTTCCAGGATATCCTTGGCCTTGAGCTGGGTGTCGATGTCCTCCAGGCGGACCTTGACGCCGGTGGCGTCGAGGAAGACGCCGCTGGTGGCGATGCCGGCCGCCTTCAGCGTGCTTTCGACGCGCTCGAGCGTCGCGGTGTCGACCTTGAACGTAACCTTGGCGCTGGAGATCTGCACCGCGGGCGATTCGCCGAAGAAGTTCGGCAAGGTGTAGACGAGACCGAACAGCAGCGCGATCACGACGATGATGTATTTCCAGAGCGGGTAGCGGTTCATTTTTGAGCGGAAAACGGAGAAGTGAAGCGTGCGGGATGGGATGGCGAGGGGGATGGCGATGGGAATGGGAATGGCGGAGGGGAGATTCCTCTCCCGCTTCCGCCTCGCGCCGGACTTGCGTTACAGGTTCTTCAGCGTGCCCTTCACCAGAACGACGGCGACGGCCCCTTTCTGCATCTTGATTTCGACGTTTTCGGCGATCTCGATGACCACGAATTCCTCGCCGACCCTGGTGATGCGTCCCGCCATGCCGCTCTGGGTAACCACCTCGTCGCCCTTGGAGAGCGCTTCGATCAAGGCCCGGTGCTCCTTGGCCTTTTTCTGCTGCGGACGGATCATCAGGAAGTAGAGCGCGGCGAACATCAAAATGATCGGCAGGAACGACATGACATTCATCGCCCCATCCGCCGCCGCGGCCTGGGCATAAGCATTGCTGATCAACACATTGGTCTCCCGGGTAGTGGAATTGGGTAACAGGTATTACGAAAATTGAACCT
>JAISQQ010000239.1 GCA_031274075.1 Accumulibacter sp. | reverse complement strand
ACGATCAGCATGTCGTCGGTGCGCGCGCGCACCTTGGCCATGCGGGCGTGGGTGCGCCCGCAGGCGCAGGCTTCGGTGACGACGCGCGTGAGATCGTGCGTGCGGTAGCGCAGCATCGGGAAGGCTTCCTTGTCGAGCTGGGTGAGCACCAGTTCGCCTTCGCTGCCTTCGGGCACGGCTTGGGCGCTGACCGGGTCGATGACTTCCCACAGGAAATGATCCTCGGCGATGTGGTTCATGTCGCGCGAAGCCAGGCATTCGCCCGCCACGCCGGGACCGTTGACTTCCGTGAGTCCGTAGTTGTCGGTACAGAGGATGTGCATCCGGCTCTCGATCTCGCGCTTCGTCCCCGGCGTGCAGGGTTCGCCGCCGAACAGGCCGACGCGCAGGCTGGCCGATTTCCAGTCGAAGCCAAGCGCTTCGCCGGCCTCGCACATGTGCAGCGCATACGAGGGCGTCGAGATCAGTACCGTGGTCTTGTAGTCCTCGATCATCATCAGGTGGCGCTCGGTGTTGCCGGAACCCGCCGGCACCATCATGCAGCCGAGTTTCTCGCAGCCGTAATGCAGCCCGAAGCCGCCGGTGAACATGCCGTAGCCGAAGGCCATCTGCACGCGGTCGCCGCGCCTGACGCCAGCCATCGCCACCATGCGCGCCACGCAATCGCTCCACATGTCGAGGTCATGGCGGCTGTAGCCGATGACGATGGGCTTGCCGGTGGTTCCGGACGAGGCGTGCAGGCGCGTCACCTCGTCGAGCGGCACGGCGGCGAGGCCGTAGGGATAGGTGTCGCGCAGAACCTGCTTGTCGGTGAAGGGCAGCCGTCTCACGTCGTCGAGCGTGCGGATATCCTCCGGCTCGACGCCGAGCTGCCGGAAGCGTTCCTTGTACCAGGGCACGCGCTCGTAGGCCCAGGCGACTTGTCTTTGGAGTTTTTCCAGTTGAATCCGGCGAATGCTTTCCCGCGCCGCGGTTTCGATTTCCGGCTCGAAACAGTTTTCTGGCCGCATGCCCGTTTTATCCAATTACCATTTCCCGTCGATGATCAAAGATTCGCCGCCAACTCGTCCTGCGTGACCAGATCGATCGGCTGGTGCCGCAGCGCCGCCTCGGCCCGGCCGATGTCATCGACATGAATGGCGATGAAGGTCGAAATGAGGGAATAACTGTAGAGCACGTTGATTCCCGCGTCCGCGATGACGCCCATGACGCGCGCCAGTTCCCCCGGCTTGTCGGGCAGACGGACGCACAGCACGTCCGCCCCGGCCACCGCGCAGCCCAGCGCGCGCAGCACCTCGAGCGCCTCGCCGGGCTTGTCGACGATGAAGCGCGCGATGCCGTAGTCGCCGGTATCGCCGGCCGAGTAGCCGCGCACGTTGATGCCCGCGGCCTCGAACGCGTCGAGGATGCGCTTCAAGTGACCCGGCTGGCTTTCCAGGAAAACGCTGATTTGTGAGACGGCCATGGCGATTGGAAAATTGGATGGGCTGACAGGAGGGCGATGATACCGTGTCAGGTGTCAGATGTCAGGTGTCAGGTGTCAGGTGTCAGGTGTCAGATGTCAGGTGTCAGGTGTCGGTAATTCTTGCGGGCGGAAAACGGCCCGTGGCCGTTTTCCGCCCCGGGCCGCGTCTTCGCGTCCTCCGCGCCGCGAGCGGTTTCCGGGATCAATCGCCGCTTTCCCGCGGCTCTTCCGGGTTTTCGGCCAGCGTTTCCTGCCTGGATTTCTTCCACCACTCGATCTTTTTCCAGTAGCCGTCCTTGAGCCACGCGGCGAGGCCGCGCTTCAGCCAGTGGATGAGGATGTACGCGAGCCACAGCGTCCAGGCGAGCATGAGCACGCGATATACCCAGACCGGCAGGCTGAAGACCTGGACGGTGGGCAGCAGCGCCTCGCTTCGATCGGCGAACCATTGCAGCCGGCCCGCTCTGGAGCCGTAGCCGTCGATGCCCATGTCGGGCACGCTGAGCAGGCCGGACGACACCGTCGACACCAGCCTTGCCAGCATCGCGACGGTCAGCGCGACGATCCCCACCTGCATGGCGTTGAACTTGCCCGCCGGCCAATCCGCGCCCGCGCCGGGGCGCGCGCGCCAGTCGATGAGCAGCAGCCAGAGCACGATGAACAGCAGCGTCGTCCAGGAGAAAGTGGAAAAGCCGAGCACCAGCAGGAAGCCATCCCGGCGGCCGATCGACGACCAGCCGCTGCGCGCCAGCAGCAAGGCGGCGACGAGCGCCGCCGCCAGTTCGCCCCAGTAGAGTACGGCGGGGCCGATGGCGGGGCCGCGCGCGGCCAGGATCCAGCGCCGTTCGCCCAGGGTCATGAGCAGGTCGATATTGGCCGCGGGCAGGCCGAGGTCGATCGCCGGGCTGGTCGAGGACACGCCGGCGTCTCCTTGCCGGCGCATCACGATCGCGTAGCTTTGCGTTCCCGGCGACACCGGCAGGCTCAGGCGGTTTTCGCGCGCTTGCAGGTTCAGGCGCGTGCCGTCGCGCTGTACGTCGAGCACTTCCAGCTCCGGCGGCAGGACGATGGCGTGGTCGCCGCCCTGGCTGGCGCGCAGGGTGAATTCGAGCGTGAAATCGCTGGCGTGCTGTCCGATGAAGCTGCCCAGCCGCGCCTGGTCGATGGCGCGGCTGCCGCCCTCGGTCTTGAGCGGCTGGGTCAGCGTCAGCGTGAGCCTTTCGCCCGGCAGGGGATGGAATTCGAAGACGGCCTGATCTCCGTCCCTGGAGAGCGTCACCGGCACGCCGCTCCATTCCAGGTGCCAGGAAGGGCTGACGCTGACGCGCCAGGTTTCCGCGCGTTCCGACAGGGGCGGCGCGACGAGTTCGACGCGCTCGGTCTTGTCGAGCCGGGCCGACCAGGCGGCGGCCTCGGTTTTCGCGGCGAACACCGCCAGGGCGCGTCCGTCCTGCACCTTCACTTCGGGCGTGGTGACGTGCTCGCCGGGCAGGAGCGGCACGGGCAGCGTGAACCCGCCCTCCGCCGGCGCGATGCGCCAGACTTCGGTGCCCACGCTCCAATCCAGCCCGAAATCGAAATTGCGCCGCACCTGCACGAAAGGCGGAAACTGCTGCGCCGCGCGTTCCGTCGCCGCCTTTTCGTTTTCCTCCGCGCCTTTCTCCCCGGAGGGCGGCGCGGCGGCGAGCGAGAAATTCAGCGTTTCGCCGAGCAGGCGGTTTTCATTGATGCCCTCGACCTGCCAACGCTCGCTGGCGAATTCGATCCGCGCCGGGCGGAGCGGGAAACCGAGCGACGCGGTGTCGCCGCTCAAGGCGTATTCGAGCTGGACGTGGTGGATGCCGCGCGGCAGGGCGAGGTAGCTTCTTCCCTGGAAGCGCAGGGCCGGACGGTCTTCGCCGTCCACGCGCACGGCGCGCAGCGTCGCGTGCTCGTCCGGCTCCGGCAGCGCCAGCGATGAAGCCTCCTGGACGTGCGCCGTGAGCACGGCGCGCAGGGTGCGCGCCTCGGCCTCGAGGCGCGCGCCGGGCAGGTCGACGCAGGCCGGCGCGCATTTGGGCGCCGCGAGCAGGCGCGCGCGCAGTTCTTCCAGCAGTTCGGCGGACGGGAAAGCGTCGCCCGCCTCGGCGGCGGCCGGCGCGGAGAAGGCGAGCGCGGCGGCGAGCAGAACGGCGAGGCACGCGCCGGACGATTCAGGTGACAGGTAACGGGGGGCAGGTGACAAGCCCGCCGCAGGCGAAGCGCCGGGCGGGAAGGCGAGGCGGACCAGCCGCCAGACGAGCGCGGCCAGCAGCCCGATCATCAGCACGCGCAGCAGGCGCGTCAGCCAGGGCGGACTGACCAGGAAGCGCACCTCCTGCGCTTCAAGGACCGGCCCCGACCAATGCAGGCGGTACGTCTGCCCCAAGTGCCAGGCCGGTTCTCCGCCGCCGGTCTGGGTCACGGTGGATTGGGCGTAGCGCGGGCGGGCGGCGGACGCGGCCTTGCCCAGATCCATCGTTTCGACCTCGCGTTCCGAGCCGCGGCCTTGCGACCGCGAAGCGGACGCCATCCGCGGGGCCGACGCCGTTGGCGCCGGCGCTGCCGCCATCGCATCTGTATCTGGCGGCTCCATGGGCCTTGCCCTGGCTCTTTCCCGCGAAGCCCTGGGCGCTGGCGGCGCGGGCTGTGCCTCCGGCCTGGGCGCTCGCGCCATTATCTCTTGCGGCTCCATGACCTGCCCCAGCCCCACGGGTCCCATGGTCATGTTCGCCGCCATCCGGCCGATTCCGGCCATGCCACGGCTGGTTTCGAGTTGCGGATAGAGCGCCCAGCGGATTTGTATCGGGATGAACACGACCGCCGCCAGCACGAGGCAGAGCAGGGCGGTGCGTTCTCCCAGCCGCAGCAGGCCGCGCAGACGCCCCTCCGGCACGGCCTGGCGCAACAGGGCCAGGATCAGCACCGCGGCGAAGGCATGCACCGGCGCAAAGGCTTCCGGCATCGCCAGCGCCAGGTAGGCCGCCGCGGCGAGTCCTCCCATCTTGCCGAGCAGTTTCCAGGCCAGCAGCGTGAAGAAGGCGGCGAGGAAAATATCCAGGATCGTCCACTGCTCCACCCAGGTGTTGGCCGAGACCCGGTCCGCGCCCGGCGCGGCGATCAGCCGGTAGCCGTAAGGCAGGTGCAGGACGGTATCGACGCTGTCGAAGGACTGCCGCCAGCCGGTGACCGGGATCCGGCCGGAGCTTCCGGCCCGCAGGCGCACGCCGGCGTTGAGCGTGACCTGGGGCTGGCGCCATTCCACGCCGGTCAGGTTTGGATCGGCCCCCTGCGTGACCAGCAGCGCCGCCTGCGGTTCCTGGCCGCGCGCCGCGCCGTCCCGCGCCGCGAGACTGTCGGCGCGCTCCAGCGTGTAGGGCCGCGCCACGTCGAAGCGCCAGCCCTGGCGCATTTCGCCCTCGACGCGATCGCGCGCGAAAAAACCCGCGCCGGAAAAATCCAGCCACATTTCGCGTTGCAGCGTCAGCCGCTGGTTCTCGCGCTCGCTTTGCCCGCGCGAGCGTTCCTCGACGCGCAGGCGCGCGCCCTCGCCAAGCGCGAAGGCGGGCAGGGAAAGCCAGTCCCCAGGCACGCCCGCCTGCCTCGGATCGACCGCCGCCAGCCCACCGTCGCCGCCGGGCAGCACCGCCGTGGCGCGCAGGCCGGGCGCGGCTTCGTAGCTCCAGACTTCCTGCGCCCGTTCCGGCGGCAGGCCGGGATCGACCTCGCGCAGCGCTTCGCCGAGCCGCGCCTCGATCTCGACCGTCGCCCGTCCCGGCATGGCCTGCACCAGCAAGCGCCCATCCGGGTCCAGCCGCGCCATCCACGGCGAGTCGATGTTCACCGGCGCGAAACGCGGCGGCAGGATGCCCGCCACGCTCAATTCCCGCGCCTTGCCGGACACCTTGAAGAACACGCGGGTGGTAAGCCGCGCCGGAAGGCCGTCGGCGAGCTTGCGGTAAACCTGGACGTCGACGCTGTCGCCTTCCCGAACTTCCGTCCTGGGGCTGGCATTGCCCAGCGACAGCGCGGCGCGCTGCCGTTCCAGCGGCAGCACGGGTTTGCCGTCGAGCGTGAGCGAGACGAGCGCCACGCTTTCGGGAACGTCCAGCGTCTGCGGGCGCTCCATCCAGGCTATCGCGCCGCTCAGCGCGTATTTGCCGGGCGGCAGCCACACCACCGGCACGCCCTTGCGCGCCAGCACCGGATGCGCCTCGCCATCGACCGTCACTTCGCGCGGCCAGTAGTCGCGGCTGCCGGGCAAGGGCACGGCGCTCTCCTGGAGCACTTCCCAGGACTGCGAAAAACGCAGCCCGTCCTGCCGCGCCTCCAGCTTCAATTCTCCCGGCCAGGCGCAAAATTCGAGCCGGTGGCCGCCCGCGACCTGCGGGCAGAGCCGGGCTTCCTGCCCATGCAGCACCCAGGCCTTCCAGGGCTCCAGGGAATAGGGAACGGCGGGGTCCGGCAAGGCCGGAGCCGAAGCCAGCGCGCTGGCCGCGCACGCCAACGACGCCGCCAGCGCGGCCAGCCGCGACCAAGGCCAGGACAGCTCAATTTTCCACCCGTAGGGACTGGTCATCATTCGACTCCGCACGCTCGCCATGAAGTTTTCCATACTAACAAAAACACCCGGCGCGGAGAACACGCCGGAAATCGGATAAAACATGAAAGCTGGAAATTCGATGAGCGAGAAATTGGCCGCGTTCCGGTCGGTTCTTCATCTTTCACTTTCATCCACGTCATCCACGCCTTCCGCGATCTCCATGCGAAAAGAGTTTTCGTGAAATCACAGTGCCGTCCTCCCGGCGCAAACCCGTAAGAAGCTGTTTTAAAAAAATGGGTACGAGAAATGCTTAGATCCCAAAAACCTCAATTCGAGCCCTGGGGGAAGGTAGGGCGGTTTCTCCGAAACCGCCGCCCCCCGGCGCGCTCGGAGAGCGCGCCCTACCCTGGATGATCCCTCTGCTTCTCAAACGTCTTTCTGATTTCTAAAACTGCTTCTCAGAATTTGTTCGCCTGGATGTAGTCCTGGCCGCCGTTGAGGTATTCGACGAGATTGGTCACCGCGCGCAGCGCCTGGCGCTCGACGCTCTCGAAGGTGCGGCTGCCGATATGCGGCGTGACCAGGATGGAATCGATGCTCTGGAACGGATGGCCCGGCCGCATCGGCTCTTCGTCGACGACGTCCGTGCCGTAACCGGCCAGTTGGCCGCTGCGGCACGCTTCCGCGACGTCGCTCTCGACCACCAGCCCGCCGCGCGCGGTGTTGATCAGATAGGCGCCGCGTTTCATGGTGGCCAGCGCGCGGGCATCGATGAAGCCGCGATTGGCGTCGGTCAGGTTCATGTGCAGGGTCACCACGTCGGCCAGGGGCAGCACGTCTGCCGCCGTCGCCACGCGCTCGACGCCGTATTCGGCGGCGAACGCCTCGGGCCAGTACAGGTCGTAGGCCACGCAGCGCATGCCGAAGGCCCGGGCGCGCTTGACCACCTCCTGCCCGATGCGCCCCAGCCCGAGCACGCCGAGCGTCTTGCCCATCAGCTCGTGGCCGGTGCGCCGCACCCATTTGCCGTTCTTGACGGCGGCGGCATGCACCCAGAATTCCTTGGCCAGGGCGATCATCAGGCCGAAGGCGTGCTCGGCGACGGTGGTGTGATTCACCCCCGGCGTGAACAGCACGGGGATGCGCTTTTCCGTGGCGTGCGCGACGTCGATCGAATCGAGGCCGATGCCGTACTTGGCGATGACTCTCAGCTTCGGCGCGGCGGCGTCGATCACCCGGGCGGTGATGCGGTCGTCGCCGTTGAGAAAGGCGTCGAAGCCGCCGTGTTTTTCGATCAGCCCGAGCATCTGGCTCTCGCTCAGGGGGCCGCGTTCGCGCGCGACGTCGAAACCGCTCTCATCGAGCAGCGCGTGATGCGCGCCCGGCGTGTCCTGGAAACTGGTGGTGGTCAGCAGCACTTTCATGTTTTCGCTCCTTCATACGTTGTAGGTACTGGACGCCGTCGTGCCGCCCTTGCCGCTCCAGTTGGTGTGGAAGAACTGGCCGCGCGGCCGGTCGACGCGCTCGTAGGTATGGGCGCCGAAATAGTCGCGCTGCGCCTGCAGCAGATTGGCCGGCAGCACGGCGCTGCGGTACTGGTCGAAGAAAGCCAGCGCGGTGGCGAAGGCCGGCACCGGGATGCCTTTCTGCGCCGCCGTGGCCACCACGTTGCGCCAGCCCGCCTGGGCCTTGCCGATCTCGCCCCGGAAATAGTCGTCGAGCAGCAGATTGGAAAGCGCCGGGTTCTGGTCGAACGCCGCCTTGATCTTGCCCAGGAAGCGCGAACGGATGATGCAGCCGCC
>JAISQQ010000454.1 GCA_031274075.1 Accumulibacter sp. | reverse complement strand
ATATTCCCCAAAATCCTCAAGCGGCGCGTCAAAATCATCGGACAAGCGTACTTTGCCTTCCCAAGCGCCGAGTTGGGGCGTTTTGCGTACCGGCCTCGACGGCTCCGTCGTCAAGAGGAAAGGTATGCCGCGCTGGCGGACAGCCTGCCGCAGGAAAATATTCACGGCGGCGCTCATGTCCAATCCAAGCAGGGCGAAAATATGTTGGGCTTGCGCTTTCACTTCGCTGTCGACGCGAATATTGATGTTGGAAACAGCCATGATCAAACCTCCATTCATGTTGCCGATCATAGCACAATGTGCGCATAATCTCATGGTTGAGCATTGCAAGGATGACTCGCCGGACATCAGGCGCGGCAAGAGCATGTCACGGAGAGTTACGAGTTTGGCTGATCAGAGGACAGAAGACGGAAGACAGAAGACAGTAATTCTTGCGGGCGCTTCGCGCCCGGTAACTGGACCGTCATCTGTCATCTGTCATCTGTCATCTGTCTTCTGGAATCTGTCCTCTGAACCCCGAACATCCGTTCCTTGAGCCGGAACAGCGCGTCGCGCGCGACGGCGGCTTTTTCGAATTCCAGGTTCCGGGCGTAGTCGCCCATTTCCTTTTCCAGGCGCTTGATTTCCCGCGTCAGTTGCTTTTCGCTCATCGCCGAATAGCTGGCCTGCTGTTGCGCCGCCTTGAGTTCCCGCGTCGCGGCGTCGGCGTCGTAAATGCCGTCGATGATGTCCTTGATGCGCTTGGAGACGCCCTTCGGGGTGATGCCGTGCGCTTCGTTGTAGCGCAGTTGCTTGGCGCGGCGCCGTTCGGTTTCCGCCATGGCGCGCTGGATCGAGCCGGTCAACTGGTCGGCGTAGAGGATGGCCATGCCGTTCAGGTGGCGGGCGGCGCGGCCGATCGTCTGGATCAGCGAGCGTTCCGAGCGCAGGAAGCCTTCCTTGTCGGCGTCTAGGATGGCCACCAGCGAGACTTCCGGGATGTCTAGCCCTTCGCGCAGCAGGTTGATGCCGACCAGCACGTCGAACTCGCCGAGGCGCAGGTCGCGGATGATCTCGACCCGTTCGACGGTATCGATGTCCGAATGCAGATAGCGGACGCGAACGCCGTTCTCGCCGAGGAAATCGGTCAGTTCCTCGGACATGCGCTTGGTCAGCGTGGTGACCAGCACGCGCTCGTTGCGCGCGCCGCGCAGGCGGATTTCCGATAGCAGGTCGTCGACCTGCGTCGTCGCCGGACGCACGACGATCGCCGGATCGACCAGCCCGGTCGGACGCACGACCTGCTCGACCACTTGTCCCTGGTGCGCCTGCTCGTAGTCCGCCGGCGTCGCCGAGACGAAAATGGTCTGCCGGGCGAAGGCTTCGTATTCTTCGAACTTGAGCGGCCGGTTGTCCAGCGCCGAAGGCAGGCGGAAGCCGTAATTGACGAGATTTTCCTTGCGCGAGCGATCTCCCTTGTACATCGCGCCGATCTGGGGAATCGCCACGTGTGATTCGTCGATGAACATCAGCGCGTCGTCCGGCAGGTAGTCGAGCAGCGTCGGCGGCGCTTCCCCGGCCTTGCGCCCGGAGAGGTGCCGCGAGTAGTTTTCGATCCCCTTGCAGAATCCGAGCTGGTCGAGCATTTCGAGGTCGAAGCGCGTGCGCTGCTCGATGCGCTGCGCTTCGACCAGGCGCCCTTCCTTGCTGAAATGGTCGATGCGCTGGCCCAGCTCGTCCTTGATCGCCTCGATGGCGCTGAGCACGGCGGCGCGCGGCGTCACGTAGTGCGAGGAGGGGAAAACGGTGAAGCGCAGCAGCTTGCCGCGCGGGTGCCCGGTGAGCGGATCGAACAATTGCAGGCCGTCGATCTCGTCGTCGAACAGCGAGACGCGGATGGCGTGCTCGGCGTGCTCCGCCGGGAAGACGTCGATGACGTCGCCGCGCACGCGGAAAGTTCCGCGGCGGAAATCGAGTTCGTTGCGCTCGTACTGCATTTCCGCGAGACGCCGGATGATGTCGCGCTGCCCCATGCGGTCGCCGACGCGCATGGTCAGCACCATCTTGCTGTACTTGTCGCGGTCACCGATGCCGTAGATGCACGACACGGTGGCGACGATCACGCAATCGCGCCGCTCCAGCAGGCTCTTGGTCGCCGAGAGGCGCATCTGCTCGATGTGCTCGTTGATCGCCGAATCCTTCTCGATGAACAGATCGCGCGCCGGAACGTAGGCTTCGGGCTGGTAATAGTCGTAGTACGAGACGAAATACTCGATGGCGTTCTCGGGCAGGAATTCGCGGAACTCGGCGTAGAGCTGCGCCGCCAGCGTCTTGTTCGGCGCCAGCACCAGCGCCGGCCGGCCGGTGCGGGCGATGACGTTGGCCATGGTGAAGGTCTTGCCGGAGCCGGTGACGCCCAGCAGGGTCTGGAACGACAAGCCGTCGTCCAGCCCCTCGATCAGGCGGGCAATGGCTTCCGGCTGGTCGCCGGCCGGCTCGAAGGGCAGGCAGAGGCGGAACGGAGAAGCGTCGAACTCCTGGAATTTTCCGTTTTCGGAATAGCCTGGGTCGGGATCGGTCATTTGCTTGGAATCGGTCATTATCGTCATGCTAGAATTCTACGTTGCTTCCATCCTTCCAGCCGAATCTCCCCGCCGAATTCCTGCCGCGGCCGACTGCCGGGGAAGGGCGGCGTTTTTCGGTTCCCTTCAACTTCATGAGTGATTTTCAATGACTGTATCGATTTTTTCCTCCGTGGAGATGGCTCCGCGCGATCCGATTCTCGGCATAACCGAAGCGTTCAACGCGGACTCCAGGACGAGCAAGGTGAATCTGGGCTCCGGCGTGTATTGCGACGATAGCGGCAAGGTGCCACTGCTGGACGTCGTCCGGAAGGTCGAGCGGGCCCGCCTCGAAAGCATGCCCAGCCACGGCTACCTGCCGATCGACGGCCTCGCCGCGTACAACAAGGCGGTGCAGGCGATGCTCTTCGGCAAGGACTCGCCGCTCCTGGCCGAGGGCCGGGTGGTGACGGCGCAGGCGTTGGGCGGCACCGGCGCGCTCAAGATCGGCGCCGATTATCTCAAGCGCCTGCGGCCGGACGCCGCCGTCCACATCAGCAGCCCGAGCTGGGAGAACCATCGGGCGATTTTCGAAAACGCGGGATTCAAGGTCGATACCTATCCTTACTACGACGCGGCGACGCGCGGCGTCGACTTCGCGGCGATGAAATCCGCTCTTGGCGCGCTTCCCGCGGGTTCGATCGTCGTCCTGCACGCCTGCTGCCACAACCCGACCGGAGCCGACCTCTCCGCCGCCCAATGGCGCGAGCTCGTCGAAATATCCAGGGCGCGCGCCCTGGTGCCGTTCATCGACATGGCCTACCAGGGATTCGCCGACGGCATCGGCGAGGACGCCGTGGCGCTCGAACTGTTCGCCGCCTCCGGCTTGCAGTTCTTCATCTCGACCTCGTGTTCCAAGTCGTTTTCGCTTTACGGCGAACGCATCGGGGCGCTGTCGGTGGTCACGGCGTCGAGGGACGAATCGGCGCGGGTCTTGTCGCAAATCAAGCGCGTCATCCGTTTCAACTACTCCAGCCCGCCGACCCTGGGCGGCGCGATCGTCGCGGCCGTGCTGGCCAGCGCGGAACTGCGCCAGGCGTGGGAAAGCGAACTGGCCGGCATGCGCGAGCGGATCAAGCAGATGCGCGGCGGCCTGGCGGACAGGCTCAAGGCCGCCGGGGTCGCCCAGGATTTCTCCTTCATCACCCGGCAACGCGGCATGTTCTCCTACACCGGGCTGGATGCCGGGCAGGTGGCCCGGCTGCAAAGCGAGTTCGGCGTCTATGCGGTCAACACCGGGCGGATCTGCGTCGCCGCGCTGAACAGCGGGAACATCGACTACGTGGCCAAGGCGATTGCCGCCGTGCTGTGACGCCGCGCCGCGGATTTCCGGCTGACGCCTGAAGCCTGAAAAAACGATCGCCGAAAGCGCCGGACATCCGGCGCTTTTTTGGGCGTCCGTCCCGGCGGGCCGCTACGGACGCATTGCCGTACCACGGCCGATTCGTGGAAAATAGACTACTTCTTCGTCCGCGCTCCGCGCCGTGTCCGGCAATCGACAATCAGCCGGCGCGGCCCGCGGAGGGCTGTCGAGACCGCTTCCAAAAGGAGTTCAAGCGATGTGCGAGCTTCTCGGGATGAATTGCAACGTCCCAACAGACATTTGTTTTTCCTTTACCGGCTTCCAGGCGCGCGGCGGCGGCACGGGCAGGCACGGCGACGGCTGGGGGATCGCTTTTTTCGAGGGCCGGGGCGTGCGCCTCTTCCTCGATCCGCAGCCGTCCTGCGGCTCGCCCGTGGCCGGGTTCGTGCGCCGTTATCCGATCCGTTCGGTCAACGCGATCGCCCACATCCGCAAGGCGACGCAAGGCCCCACCGGGCTGGAGAACACGCATCCGTTCATGCGCGAATTGTGGGGACGCTACTGGATATTCGCGCACAACGGCGATCTGACCGATTATTCGCCGGATCTGGACGGGAGCTATCTCCCGGTCGGGCAGACCGACAGCGAGCGGGCGTTCTGCCATCTGCTGCAAACCTTGAAGAACCGGTTTCCGGACGCCGCGCCCGAGCCGTCGGCCTTGCGCGAGGTGCTCGACGGCTTCGCGTCAGAGACGCGGCGCTTCGGCCCGTTCAACTTTCTTCTTTCCAACGGCGACTACCTGTTCGCCCACCGTTCGACCGAGCTCCATTACCTCATCCGCCAGGCGCCCTTCGCCGTCGCGCATCTCAAGGACGAGGACGTCACGGTCGATTTTGCCGAAGTGACGACGCCCGACGATCGCGTCGCGCTGGTCGCCACCCTGCCATTGACCGACAACGAGGTGTGGTCGCCTTTGCCGGTCGAGCGCGTGGTGATGTTCTCCGACGGCGTTATCAGGGGACTGAAATCAGAGGACAGATGACAGATGACAGAGGACAGTTCAGTTACCGGGCGCTTCGCGCCCGCAAATATTACTGTCTTCTGTCCTCTGTCTTCAGTCCTCTGGAATATCAATGCGCCGCCGGTTTCCGGCCCGGCGCGGCGGGCGGGTAGTAGCCGGAGATGCGGCATTGCAGCCCTTCGACCGAAGCCCCGTTCTTGTACCGGGTTACCGAGCACAGCGAAATTTCGCCGCGGCGGGACAGATCCTCGATCGCCCGGCGAATTTCATCCAGCGGAATCTTGGTCAGCGCCGAGATCTCGCTGTCGAGGAGTTGCCCGTGTTTCTTGAGATGCGAAAGAACGGCGGTTGAGGTCATCTTGTCTCCTTGCGATGGAACGAATTACACTTTTTTGCGCGCCAGGCCGGATCAGCGG
>JAISQQ010000443.1 GCA_031274075.1 Accumulibacter sp. | reverse complement strand
TGCTCCATACGGCGGGGTCTTCCAGTTCGCGGCTGACCGCGTTCAGTTGATCGGCTTTCCGATCGTAGTCAAAGATACCTCCGAAGCTCGGCGGCGCGCTGCGCGAGATCCGCGAGCCGATTGGCGATCTGATTGAGCTGTTCCGCTTCCATGATGTCCCCAAGGGAATTCGTAAAACCGACGATTATATACGCGACGGGTTCAGAGGACAGAGGACAGAGGACAGAAGACAGTTCAGTTACCGGGCGCTTCGCGCCCGCAAATATTACTGTCCTCTGTCTTCTGTCCTCTGTCCTCTGAACCCCAGGACGGGAGAATCCCCGCTTCGCCGGGCGCGCAGGCAAACGCCGCGTCGCAACCGATCAGGCCGGCCCACGCCAGGCGTCCGCCGATCCACAACAAGGGCAGGCGCTCGCGTTCCCACGGCGGCACGGCGTTCTCCTGCAACAGCTTGCGCAAGCCGCGGCGCGGCCGGCGGGCGTCGGGCTGCAGGCGTTCGCCGCCCTGCCGGGCCTTCACCCAGGCCAGCCCTCCGGCCAGCGCGCCGCGCCGGATTCCCTGCCCCACGTGTTCGGCAAAACGCAGTTGTCCACCCGCCCACGGCAAGGCATCCTGCCCCGTCCACGGCAAGGGTTCGGCCGGCGGCGGCGCGTGCGGCGGCAGGACATACAGCTCGCCGCGATAGACGCGCAGTTCGCCGTCCGCCGTCGTCAGGCGGATTTCCGACGCGGCGCCGGCCGTCGCCAACTGCTTGAGCGCTTCGCCGATCCAGCCCGCGTCCGGCGCCCGGAATCCGGCCTGTCCGCAAGCGTAGCGCAGCAAATTCCGGGCGCGCGCCGGGGCAAGACGATTGAAGGCGTGCACGGCGATGCGGCCGGAAGCGGCGGAAACGGCGCTCCGATCCTGCGCGGCGAGCTCGTCGAGCAAGGCGGCGGCTTCGGCAAAATGGCCGGCGGCGCGCGCCAGCGACACGCTGGCTCCCGGAAATTCCCGTTCGAGCCGCGGCAGGATGTCACGGCGCAGGAAATTGCGCCGGAAACGCCGGTCGTCGTTGCTTTCGTCCTCGATCCAGTCCAGGCCGTGCGCCTGCGCATAACGCAGGAGGACGGCCCGGGCGATTCCGAGCAGCGGCCGCGCCAGCGGCGGGCCGCTCGCCTGCGCGCGCGCCGCCGGCATGCCGGCGGCGCCGGACACGCCGGCGCCGCGCAGAAGCTTGAGCAGCACCGTTTCGGCCTGGTCGTCGCGATGATGCGCCAGCGCCAGCCAATCGGCGTCGACGGCGGCGAAGACGCCGTGGCGCAGCCGCCGCGCCGCGCCCTCCAGGCCCTCGCGGCTGTGGCGCGGCACCTCGACCCGGGCGACCGTCAGCGGCACGTCCAGCCGCCGGCAAAAGTCGCGGCAAAAATCCGCCCAGCCGTCGGCGCGCGGACTGATTCCGTGATGCACGTGCACCGCCGACACGCCGACCGGCAGCCCGCCCGCCCGCGACAGCCGCCACAAGGCATGCAGCAGCGTCACCGAATCCAGGCCGCCGGACAGCCCGACGCCGACGCGGTCGCCCGGCCTCAAGCGAGGCAGGAAAAAGCCCTTGAGCGCCGCATCGATCCGCGCCGTCGCCTCTGCCTCCGGCGGCTCACGCGAGCCTTGTTTCCCGGTTCCGGCCATGAACCTGGGCGACCCGTCGCGGCAAATCGAGAAAACCGCTTTTCATCGGCGCATTCTAACCGGAATACCGCGGCCAGTTTGCCGGAGGCGGATCGCCTGGGCGTAGGCGCCAGACCGTAGGGCGGAAAAGCGAAGCGCCTTCCGCCGGTCGATTCATGAAGAGAGTGCGATGGCCTTGGGAAAAAGACGGAAAGCACTGTCAAGGCAAAGTAGAGATGCCCCCTTTTGGGCAAGATAGAGAAGTCCCTTTTTTATGGAAAGGAGAAGAGGGTCTCCGTGCTCAGCCGATCCTGATGAGTGGCGAAGTACCTCTCGGAGCGGCCCCGCGCTGTGGCGAGTAGGCGGCGGTCATCTCGATGCCCAGGTGACGCGGGGCGCGGGTTTCGAGCCGGTTTTAAGTATCTTGAAGAGCGCAACACTACACTAGGTAAGCGCCTGCCTCGACAGGCTCAAGTGTTCAGCATGAATGTTCTTGTGAATTGCTTCTTCCTCGGCGTTTCCAGACGCCTTCGCCCCCGGTCGGCTCACGCCTTGGGGCGTTTTTCGCCGCTCAGTAGGCCAGGGTGAAAATTCTCAGGCTGGCGTTGTAGATGAAAACACAATTGTCGAGAACGTCCCTGCCGAGCAGCCCATCGATTCCCTGGGACGCCAATGAGGTCTCCAGCACCGCCGCTGCGGGGAAATGCAAGGCTTCCCGCGCCTGATCCGTTCCAGGAAGATAGAGCATCACATCGTATTGATCGCACTGACGCGGCGTAGCGCCCGTCGATGGCGTTTGCACGCTCACCACGCCGGTGGGCGGTATGTTCAGCGGTTCGAGCAGCCCGGAATCGATACACGTTCCAGAAGCGCCGGTATCGATCAGAAAGTTCCCTTCCGTCCAGCGGGGCGCCGGAAGATCGCGTTTTTTCAGCGCCATCTCCCGGTAGCGGCTGACCCCGACGAAGGCGCGAATCGGCGGCCCTTGCCGGGTTATGGACAGGTTGATCGCGGGCACGGAATCACGTGGCGGGAAATGAACGAAACCTGCTCCGACGGCACGATCCGCTTGACCAGGAACGGCTCGATACCGAATCGCTCATAGCCTTGTTTCAACGCGTCGTCGTAAGTGTCGAAAGTATCGATGACCGCCTCGCCCTAGTGTAGTGTTTCATTCTGTTTAGAACTTAATCTGCGGTTAGCGCGAATGACTTTTTGGAGGATGTCGCGTGCGCTC
>JAISQQ010000422.1 GCA_031274075.1 Accumulibacter sp. | reverse complement strand
CAACTCACGATCCTTCTCGGTGAGATGCAGTTCTGTCTGTCGCATAGCCAACTCCTTGTCATCGGGTAGATATGAAACAGCATAATACATGTTGCACTATTTATGGGGTTAAGTACTAGGGCCATCGCACGATCTCCATGAATCGACCGGTGCGTGCGGAAATGGGGAAACGGCGGCGCTTACCGGGCGCTTCGCGCCCGCAAGAATACTGATACCTGAGATCTGATCCCTGACACCTGACACGTAGGGCGGGAAAGCGAAGCGCCTCCCGCCGGTTCATCACTCGCGCGCAGCGCCTTATCGGGTTTTCCCACACTTCCGAATCATGCGACGCTCCGCGCCGAAAGGAACGACCGGCGGGAGGCGCTGTGCTTTCCCGTCCTACGGGGTCACCAACGGTTTCGCGCCTGCGCCCCTGTGGGCCGAGAACCCGCGTCCCAGGAAAATCGCCGCGATGCCAACGACGCCAGGAGGGTTTGCGACAAGGGCGCTGGATGTTTCTGCTGAGCGTAAGGTTCCCCGCCATGAGTCGCCGCACAGCGTGGCTTGCGGGTTTCAGGCGACGGTTCGAAAGGCTTGGGGCGTTCCGGAAGGGCATCATGGCCGCAAGCGTAACAACTCGGCATGCGTCACCCCGACGCAAAGCGCCACTTGCTTGATCTTGAATACCAACGATTTCTTTCAACTACTTACGACACCCGCGTAGGCGATTACCCTGATTCCGGCGCAGGCCGCGATCCCGCCGCAAGCCATATGGCACTACGCGGCTTCCAGCAACAGAGCCGCCGCCTGTTCGCTCAAGATCAAATCCAGCTTCATGCTGGCTCGGGTCATGCCGCAGAAGAGGCGGTTCCTTACCGTGTCGCTCAATACCTTGAAATCGATTTCGGCCAATACCACCGCGGGCGCGTGTTGGCCTTTGAAGCGGTAGATGGAATCCACCCGCAGCTCGCCCTCCTCCATCACCTGCTGGCCGTTTTCGTCGTATTCGCCGGTAAAGCGTTTCAGGGAGAAACCGGCCAGATTGCGCCAGTGCAAAAGCCTTGAATGCGCGAGGCCGTGGAAACTGATCAAGGCCATCTGTTCGGACGCGAAGCCGGATTTTTGCAGGTCCAGCAGACAGTGGGCTGTCAGCTCGGCCAATTCCTGGTCGTTCTTATAAACGTGAATACCGACCTCGAGGCCGGGGATGGGGTTGCTGGCCTTGATTTCCGACGCCGGGATGCCCAGGAGGGTGTGCAATGCTTCCACCACGCTTCGGGGGTTCCGGAAATTCTGCCTGGCGTAGAGCGTCACGCCGTGCGGATGCCGGGTCGCAAAATCGACGACGGGCCGATCGTAAAGATTCTGGCGCGGGTCTTCGAGCCACAGCAGACGGGCGTCGGGCAGCAACAGGCGGTCGATCAGTTCCACCCAGCGCGGCGAGAAATCCTGTCCTTCATCGACGATGACCTGCTTGAAGCGGAAAGCTTCCGGTATCTCGCGGCTTGACGCTTCCTCCACCAAGGCATCCCAATCCGTAGAGGGCCGCGGGGTAAAGCCGGCGGACAGAATCCCTTGCGCCGTCGCTATGTCCCGGCACAAGTGATGAAACGTCGTTACCCTGGCGTTTTGGGGAAGCGCGGAAACCAGCGACGGGATCAATGAGCCGATACGGTCGGCCAAAGGCCGGTTGAAGCAGGTGAACAACACCGCCTCGCCCACCGTCGCCGCGCGACGAAACTCCGCCAGCGCCGCCTGGGTCTTGCCACTGCCCGCCGTACCGCGCACGCACAGGCGGTACGGCGAAAAATGGAGTTGCGACAAGGTATCCGTCAAGCCATCCGCCAGTTGCACATAATGCCGCGCCTGCTTTTCCATAGAGGCGTTGACATCCGGTTCCAGGCGCAGGCTGTCGCAGAAGAAATCGAAAATGCGCTGGTGGCGGACCGGGTCCACGGGCTTGCCGGCCAGCAGAGCGCTGACGATGCCGGGCAGGGCGTCGCGCCGTGTGGCGTCTACGATGCGCGCCTTATCCAGGCTGACCGCGTTCAGGCTTGTCAGGCGGTGATCCGGGCAGTAGATCAGGTAATCCACCTCCAGCGCTTTGTCTTGGCGGTGCACCAATTTGAACTTTTCTCGTAATTGTTCGACCGAACGCCCGATCTGCCGGGCGACGTTCTTTTCCGCGTCGCCGTAACGTTTGACCAATCCTTCCGGCGTTTCTTCCAGCCCGCCGTTTTTCTGCTCGATGACCAGAATCCTGCCGCTCGGATGCAGGATGCAGAAGTCGATTTCACCCCACATCGTGTAATTCTGCGCCGCAAGGGTCCAGTGCAGGCCGTGAAACACCGTCAACTCATCGGGCATGCGTTCCGCCAGCAGTTCCAGCGTTTGATACTCGCCCGGCGTTACGCCGGATTGCACCTGCAAACGCCAGTCGGTGGGGAGGATGGTGGGCATATGCCAAGGATCAGGTAAGGCAAGTGCGGGATTTTATGCTTGTTGGGGGAGGGAGGCCCAAATCATCAGGGCCATCGCCTACGAAAATGTCGTAAACAGTCGCCCAAAATCTTTTATAAAGTAGCTCCGCGCGCCTCGCGCCTATCCCCGCGGCAAGACCGCGGGGTATTACGGCGCGAAAACAGCGCACTTCGCCAAAGGCAACACCCAAACCTGAAGTGTTTCCTGTGCCAAGAGCACGGGGAATTACAAGTTAAATTCTGGAATTAATCGTGGTCTGTCCCTATTCATTCATTTCACCCCATATT
Source organism: Accumulibacter sp. (assembly GCA_031274075.1). GTDB lineage: Bacteria > Pseudomonadota > Gammaproteobacteria > Burkholderiales > Rhodocyclaceae > Propionivibrio. The sequence goes on along the minus strand of JAISQQ010000422.1, from coordinate 645 downwards.
GTGAAGTTCTGTGTCGCATGAGTCCAGTGCAAGCCATGAAACACCGTCAACTCGTCGGGCAAATGTTCAGCCAGCAGTGCCAGCGTTTGATACTCGCCGGGCGTTGCGCCGGATTGCGCCTGCAAGCGCCAGTCGGTGGGAGGATGGTGGGCATCAAAAATGTTTCTCTATTTTTGGAGAAAAAACCGATAGAAAACCTTTAACGAAACGGGCGGCATGGGTTTCCAGACGTTCGTTGCCGCATTTCGGGCAAGACTCGAAAAAATCGCCGGGGCCAAACGCGTCGCTTTTCGGCGCAACACTCTTCGACCAGCCGCACTTGGGGCAGGTATAGGTTCGTGGTGGTGGCTTGATAGGCATGATGGATTTAAGGGCTTTCCTGATAGTGTTTGATGGGTTCAGAGATTCCGGAGATTGCGGTTTTCGGCAACCCCCAAAGCCGCTGGCGGGACAATAGGGGACAGACCACGATTAATTTGGTGATAGCTTAAATACAGGATGATTTTACACGGTCAGCAGGTTCAACGCATCCCATTCCACACAATTCATATTGCATGAATTGCTTGCATCGTTTCAACCCCTCTGACGAAGCTGCTGACTCTTGCGAAGCCCTGCCAGAGCGTTTTAACCCCCGGCTCCCCATCC
>JAISQQ010000349.1 GCA_031274075.1 Accumulibacter sp. | reverse complement strand
CCGATCTCGACGACGAGATCGTCGCCTTGCGGCGCGACGGCGGCCAGGATCGCGCCGATCACCTGCGCGTCGACCAGGAAATTCTGCCCAAAACGTTTACGCGCGACGTGCTTGTTCATCAAAAACCGACTCCGGTTGGAAGCTTGGAAACATCTCCCTTTAGAGGGATAACCCCGTACGGGAGGGACGTAAGCCCTTCCGTTCTTTCGTCCGGCCTGCCGGACGTGGATTGAAACATGCGCAAAGCCTTGGCTTCTGTCCCTCATCTTCAGGCGACTGAGTTCCAATGGTATCTGTAGAAGGGTTTCCGGTGTCTGCCCAAAGCGGCTGGAATCCACTTGGAAGCCGTTTGCGATCTTCTCTCTGGGAGCGCGGCAGGGCCATTGCACTCTATAGCGTCATTGGCATCGTGGTGATTTCCTGGGGCGCGAATCTCCGGCCCGCCGGGGCGTTGGCGTCAGACCGTTGGCGCACCCCGTAGGGCGGGAAAGCGCAGCGCCTCCCGCCGGTTGTTCTCTCCGGCGGCGCAGCCGCCGCTTCTATTATTCGGCGGTCTTTGAATCAAGCGGCGCGTTGCGCCGGAAAAAAAGAACCGGCGGGAGGCGCTGCGCTTTCCCGCCCTACCGAACCGTCGCTGTTTTCACGCACACCGGTCGACTTTATGTTCATGGAGAGAGTTGGATGACCTTGGGGAGCGCGGGGTACCAGCCTCGCTTTTGACCCGCGCCATGACACCGCCGCCGCTGTTGCGGGGCTGGTGCCCCGCGCTCCCAGAGGCGGCTCGGGAGATCAGGGAATTAGGCAGTACCTTCCCTTTATTTTCGCTCATTCGGTGGCGCTTGTTTTCCGTGGCGGAGGCGCATCCTCATGTACACCCTCGTTGGGCAGACACGCCAAAGGCCCTACGCTCCCTCGTGCAGGTGATGCTGCGCGATCCACGCCTGGCCGAGCGCGATTCCTCCATCGTTGGGAGGAATGCGGCGGGCTTCGAGCAGGCGCAGCCCGGCGGCGGTCAGGCCGGCGCGCAGCGCGCGTCCGAGCATCTGGTTCTGCAGACAGCCGCCGTTGACCACCACCGTGGCGTCCGCCGGCGCGACGGATTCCAGCCAGCCGGTCAGCGCGGCGGCCAGGGTGGCGTGGAACAACGCGGCGCCGAGATGGGGGTTCTTTTCATCGGCCAGGACCGCGAACAAGGGCCTGAGGTCGAGGCAGGCATTTTCGATCGACCAGCCGCCCGCCAGGGGCGGGACTTCGCCGTGGCGTTCGGCCATGCCTTCGAGCAGCAGGCCGGCCTGGCCGCGAAAACGTCTCACGGAGCAGATGCCCAGCAGTCCGGCGGCGGCGTCGAGCAGGCGTCCCATGCTGGTGGTCTCTTCGAAGTCTTCGCCGGCGGCCAGCCGTTCCGCGGCCAAGGCGGCGTCGGGCTGGCCGGCGAAACGCCTTTCGATCTCGCCGCCGCGCCCCAGCGCGTGCAGGATGGCGGCGGCGAAACGCCACGGCTGCCCCGATTCCTGGTCGCCGGCAACCAGCCGCAGCGGCGAGAGATGCCCAAGACGCGCATACGACGCGCCATCGACGCGCAACAGCTCGCCGCCCCAGACCTTGCCGTCGTCGCCCAGGCCGTAGCCATCCAGCGCCAGCGCGTAGACCGGCTCGTCGCGGTGATGCTCGGCGAGCACGGCGGCGACGTGCGCGTGGTGATGCTGCACGCCGAGCAGCGGCGTCCCGCGCCGGGCGGCGAATTCACGCGCCAGGCGGGTGGAGGGATTGTCCGGGTCGCGGTCATGGACGACCAGCGCCGGCGCCACGTCCAGCACCGTCATCAGGCGCTCGGCGGTTTCCAGCAGCGCTTCCGCCGCCAGGGGATTGAAAAAGTTGCTCAGATGCGGGGACAGGAAAGCCTCGTTGCCGCGGGTGATGCATACCGTGCTCCGGTCGTAAACGCCGAACGCCAGTATCGGCGGCGTGGACAACGGCAGTTTTACCGAACGCGGCGCGTAGCCGCGCGAACGGCGCACCAGTTGCATTCCTCCCGGGCCGGAGCAGGCGACGCTGTCCTCGGCGCCGGCGGCGAGTTCCAGGTCGTTCATCAGGAAGGCGTCGGCGATCCCGACCAGACGCCGCAAGGCTTCGGCGTTGCCGATGGCCGGCGGCTCCCCGGCCGGGTTGCCGCTGGTCACCACCAGCGCCAGTTCCTCGGCCCTTTCCAGCCAGTCCGTCCCCTCGGGCCGCCCAGCCATTTCGTGGAACAGCAGGTAGTGCAGCGGAGAGAAGGGCAATATCGCACCGAGCCAGGCCAGGCCGGGCGCCACGCCCGGCAGCGCGGCGTCGCAGGCGCCGCGCTTGTGCAGCAGGATGATCGGGCGCTCGGGCAGATTCAGCAGCCCCGGCTCGCCGACGCTCACGCGCACCAGCGCCGCCGCCGACAAGGCGTTGGCGAACATCACCGGGAACGGCGCGGCGGGCTGCCGCTTGCGCGCGCGCAGCGCGGCCACGGCGGCCACATTGCGCGCGTCGCACATCAGGCGAAATCCTCCCGGCCCCTTGACCGCCAGGATCTTTCCGTCGGCAAGCATCGACAGCGCGTTGGCGACCACGTCGCCGAGCAGCGCGTTGCCCGCCGGATCGACCAGCGACAGCCGCGGACCGCATTTGGGGCAGCAGATTCCGGCGGTATGCAGCCGGCGGTCGTGCGGCCGCAGGAACTCCTCCTGGCACTTGCCGCACATGGCGAAGCCCGCGAAACTGGTGCGCGCGCGATCGAAAGGCAGTCCGCGGCAGACGGCGTAGCGGGGTCCGCAATGCGCGCAACTGGTGAAAGCGTAGCGCCAGCGCCTGCCCCTGGGATCGAACATGTCCTGCAAGCAACCGCGGCAGACGGCGGTATCGGGCCCGATCATCGTCGCCAGGCG
>JAISQQ010000309.1 GCA_031274075.1 Accumulibacter sp. | reverse complement strand
GAGCAGGCCACCGGGCTCGACGTCCAGTTCGTGCAGGACAATCATTCGCGCAGCGCCAGAAACGTCCTGCGCGGCCTGCATTACCAGCTCCCGCCGAAAGCGCAGGGCAAACTGGTGCGAGTCGTGCTGGGCGAGGTCTTCGACGTGGCCGTCGATATCCGCAGGAATTCGCCCACGTTCGGACAGTGGGCCGGCGCCAGGCTCTCCGCCGACAACCGTCGCCAACTCTGGATTCCGCCAGGACTCGCCCACGGTTTCCTGGTGCTGAGCGAGTACGCCGAATTCCTGTACAAGACGACGGACTATTACGCGCCCCAACTCGAACGCTGCATCCGCTGGAACGACCCCAGCCTGGCGATCGACTGGCCCCTGGACGGCGTCCCGGTGCTCTCGGCGAAGGATCGCGCGGGCGTAGCGCTCGCCGACGCGGAGGGTCTGGGGGGATGACTGAGAGTCAGGGATCAGGTGGCGGGTGGCAGGGAACGGGAGTTACCGGCGCTTCGCGCCGCCGGTCGTTGAATATCCCGTCCGGCCTGCTGGACGTGGATTGAAACATCGTGTATAGTGCGCGTTTTCGTGGTTGCAGCGCGCCCGTAGCTCAGTTGGATAGAGTACTTGGCTACGAACCAAGGGGTCGGGCGTTCGAATCGCTCCGGGCGCGCCAATATCCAAGGGTTCCGAAAGGAGCCCTTATTCGTTTGTGTGATCCGTTTGTGTGCCCGGCACGGGCGCGTCGCCATTCAAAAAGCCCGGGGAAACCGGGCTTTTTGATCTCGATGGCCCGAAAGGTCTAACTTGGGGCAAACTTCATGATCAAGACGGCGGCGATGATGACGGTTTGCAGCACGCCGACACCGACGATCCAGCAAATGAGTTCGGTCATGGACTCCGCGAGTTTCACATCCGATTCAGTCAATTCAGTCTTGGTGATGCACAAATCCTGTCTCGTCGCCAGTCCTAAATTGGATTGTATGCTCTTGATTGCTTCCGTGAGGGCTTCCGCGAGGGCTTCCGTCCAAGCTTGAGCCTGCTGCTCAGGCATTCCGGCCGCTCTTAACCGGTTGCAGAATCGCAAGGTATCGAAGCCTGGGCTTGTCATGTTCTGATCTCCTGTCCGCGCCTGATCATACGGGCGCCTGCGGTTTCAGGTTTTCCGCCAGCAGGCTGGCCACATGGTCAACCCTGATGTCGATTCCCTGTTTTTCAGCGCCGCCGCGCAACTGCATGACGCAGCCGGGACAGTCCACCACCAGCCGGGCGGCGCCGGTCTTGCGTATGTTGTCGAACTTGTTCTTCAGCAACTGGGCTGAAATTTCGGGGAATTTCACGGAATAGCCGCCGCCGAAGCCGCAACAGACGTCCTCCTCCTCGCAGGGTTCATAAACGCCCACCGCCCTGATGAGTGCACGCGGGGCTTCCTTCACGCCCAAGCCGCGGCAGAGGTGGCAGGATGCGTGATAGCTTACCTTCTGGCCGGAATTGTTGAAATCCTCCGCCGTCAAGCCCAGTTTGCCGTGCGCAAAGGAGCTGAAGTCGGTAATTTTTTCCGAAAATTCCTTCGCGTCGGCCAAGAGCGCGCTGCCGGCCAGCAGCGCCTGATAGTTGCGCTTCAGGTGCGAGGCGCAACTCGCGCAGAGGGTGACGATGGCGTCGTAGCGGCCATGCGCGAAGGCGCGCACATTCTGCTCCGCCACTTCCACGGCGGTTTTGCGCTGGCCCATCATTTTCAGCGGCAGGCCGCAGCAGGTCTGCTCGACGGGAAAATCCATGTCCACGCCCTTGGCGGCCAGCAGCTTGACGGCGTCTTCCAGTTGTTCCGGATAGACGAAATCCTGGACGCAGCCGCTGAAAATGGCCACCCGGAATTTCGGCTCGCGCACGCTGGGGGCCATTTTCGGCCAGCGGTCGCGGAAAGGCTTCGCGGCGATGGCGGGCAGCGCCTTGAAGCCGTGCTTGCCGAGGAACATGGCGGGCAGGTGCCGCTGGAACGGTGTGCCGGCGGTGAAGGGCCGCTGCGCGTATTGGGCGAACTTGAGCAGGCTGTGGAAGAGTTTGCGGTTTTTCATGACGGAGGAGAGCAAGGCGTCCTGCGCGTCGCTCCCCTGCTCGTCGACCAGGCGGCCGCGGATTTCGCGGATCAGCTCCGGCAGGTCGATGCCGCCCGCGCAAACGTCCTTGCAGGCTTCACAGCCTACGCAGTTCTGGCAGAGCAGCCTGGCCTTGTCCTTGCCGTGGTAGAAATAGGTGAGGATGAGGCCGATGGCCCCGATATAGACATGGCCCATCCGGTGCCCGCCCACCAGGCGGTATACCGGGCACACGTTGGCGCACGCGCCGCAGCGCACGCAGCGAAAAATTTGCGAAAAAAGCGGATCCTTGGCGATTTCCGTGCGACCGTTGTCCACAAAGACCACATGCCGGATTTTCTTGTTGTCCGGGCTGGCGGAACAGGGGCCGGCGCCGCACATCCAGGTCACATAGCTGGTCAAGCGCTGGGCCGTGGCGTTGCGCGGCAAAACCAGCAGCGCCGTGAGCGCTTCATCGAGCGTCGGCGTGAGTTTGTCCAGGCCGGCAATGGCCACGTGCACGCGCGGCAGGGTGGTGACCATGCGCCCGTTGCCCTCGTTGGTCACCATGCAGATGGCCCCGTTTTCGGCGACGGCGAAATTGCAGCCGCTGATGCCCATGTCCGCCTGGATGAACTTGCGGCGAAGCTGTACGCGGGCCACCTTTACCAATTTTTGGACGTCCGTATCCTGCCTGACGCCGGTGACTTTGGAAAAGTCGTCGGCTACCTGGTAGCGTGAGAGGTGGATGGCGGGCATGACCATGTGCGAAGGGCCTTCATGGCGCAACTGGATGATCCATTCGCCAAGGTCCGCCTCGTCCACGATCAGATCGTCGGCGAGCAGACGGTCGTTGAGATGCGTTTCCTCGGCGGTCATGGACTTGGACTTGATTACGCGCTTGACCTCATTGTCCCGGGCGATGCGAGCGATGATCTCATTGGCCTCCGCCGCGTCCCTGGCGCGGTGCACGTGCACGCCGCGTCTTTCCGCCTGCTCCCTGAACTGCGCGTAGAGTTCTTCCATGCGCTTGCACGCCTTGTCCCGGGAATCGGCGATTTGCTTGATGAGGCCGCGCTCGTCCACCTCCCTGAAAATGGTTTCACGGTTGGCGCGGTAGGCCACGGCAAAGGCATCGAGCGTGCGGCGCAGAAATTCGTCCCGCAGCGCGGAGCCGATTTCCTTGCGGTATCCAGAGAGAGTGCTTGGGGTTTGGCGCATGGCCTTCAATCCTCCAGAAGAACGATGTGCAGTTCCAGCGGCCCGTGCACGCCCAGGGCGGCCACACGCTCGATGTCCGCCGTGCGGCTCGGGCCGGAAACCAGGGTAGTGTACGTGGCCGGCGCTTCATTCATGCGTTCGCGCAACAACTGGGCAATGGAAGGAAGATCAGGGTAAATGACGGATTTACGCAAGAATACAACGTGTATCTCCGATATCATTCCGGCAAGACGCGGATCCTCCTCGTCCGTATTCATCATGCAGGTGCCGCTGGCGGCGACGCCAAGCACGGCCTGGGTAACGCCCACGTCAAAACCCGCCACGTATTTGCGCAAGCCCTGGCGAACGCAGAGAAATCCTTTTTCTTCGCAGGCTTTCGAGAGCGCGGCGAACTCCTCGCCGCCCAAATCCGGAGCCGCCACGATACGCTTGACGCGCGTCGGCTGATTGTTGGGGCCGGGAGGCCCCTGTTCCGTGCCAGGCTCATCGGCGAGAATCTCGGCGGGGTTCTTGCCGTCGCAGACGTCCACCACGTATCGCAGCGCCGCCGACATCGTCGGCAGCTCCCGCACCACGGCATCGACCGCCGTGGCCTTGGCGATGAATGTCTCCACCGTTTGCCGGTCGATGGGATCCTTCTGGGGCATGCGTCACTCCTTCACACGATTTTGCAAGCATGATTACGGCTGTTTTTTTATATCCTGACAAGAGCAGAAAAATAGTGATTTTATCCCCTTGTTGCCGCAAGTTTGTAACTTGTACCTTGCCCGTCAGGGCATGCCTATCAATAGAAAAAATGAACAACACAACAAC